>JBBACU010000016.1:0-14072 GCA_041656815.1 Proteiniphilum sp. | reverse complement strand
AGAGATCCATTCATCCAATCAACAGCAAACCGGCAAGCAGGTCACGGGAAGAGTGGTAGACACGCAGGGAGAATCCATCATAGGTGCCAACGTGATCGAGGTAGGAACCTCCAATGGCACGGTTACAGATATTGACGGTAATTTTTCTCTACGAGTGGCTAACGACGCTACGCTGAAGGTCACCTACATCGGGTACTTGGATCAAACGATCCCTACCTCAGGCAGCACGCGGTTTGATATTGTTTTGCAGGAGGACACGAAAGCACTGGATGAACTGATCGTTATCGGTTACGGCACCCGGCAGCGCCGAAGCATCACGGGAGCGGTTGACCAAGTCAGTTCCGACATGTTCGAAGACCGTCCGGTATCCAATGCCGTACAAGCATTGCAGGGAGCCTCCGCCAACTTGATTATCCAGCAGAAAAACATGAACCCTAACAGCAACGACCTCACGATTAATATCCGGGGCGTGAGCACGATGGGAAACAATGATCCCTTGATCGTGATTGACGGGCTGATCTCTACCGCGAACACGCTGAACAATATCAATCAAAACGATATCGAAAGCGTTTCCGTACTGAAGGACGCGGGTAGTGCGGCCATCTATGGTTCCCGCTCTGCCAATGGGGTGATTTTGGTCACCACGAAACAAGGTGCTCGACTACAAAAGCCAACAATACGCTTCAGCGGATTGGTTGGATACCAAGACCCGCGGATACTCTTCCAGCCGGTGGAGGGATGGCAAAACGCCATGTACCGAAACCAGGCTAACATGAACGCCGGAAGCGCGCCGCTGTTCACTCCGGCGCAAATTAGAGACCTGTACGAGCATCGAAATGAAGAGTACTGGTTCTTTAACGAGATCATGCAGAAAGGACTGCAACAAAACTATAACCTCAACGTGTCCGGTGGTAGCGAAAACACCACGTACATGGTTTCCGTGGGCTACCTCAACCAAGAAAGCAACTTCGTGGGCGGTTTCGGAATGGAACGCTACAACTTCCGAACCAACCTGACCACCGAGTATAACCGGTTTAAGCTAACCGCGTTGACCGCGTATAACCGCCGGCAAGAACGCACCATAGCCGGGGGAACCGGTAACGTGATCATCAACTCGTCGCGTATCCCGCCTTATTATTATTACCGGTTTGAGCAAGATGGCAAATACCTGATTAATAATATTATCGGCGACGACAACACGATGGCCAAACTGAAGGAAGGCGGCTACGAGAACAAAGCCGAGGACAACTTTATCGGGAGCTTGAACCTTGATTATTCCATCATCGACGGGTTAACCGCAAAAGGGCTGGTGGGTCTCGACCTCACGCAGCATCACCGGTTCAGGAGAGACATAATGGTACCGCTCTACTCGGCAAGCGACTTGGAGACCCCGACCGCCAATATCAACCCGAACAGGCTCACGGAAGATTATAACAACAAACGATATACCCTCAGCACCCAGTTCCTGTTGGATTACAATAAGACGTTTAATGACGTGCATAATGTAAGCGGGTTACTGGGTACTTCCAACGAGTCGTATACGTATAAAGCCAGCCGCATCGCGTTCATACGAACCGACCCGAACCTGGGGCTGCCCACCGCCGATGACTCGGAGCCCGATACCGGCAACTTCACATCCAACGGTGCCGAAGGGAACAACCCGGCCACGATACAGACCAGCATCACCTCGCTTTTTGGGCGTTTGGGGTACAATTACAGGGATAAGTATTACGGGGATATCTCCTTCCGCTACGATGGTTCCTCCAAGTTCGCGAAAGAAAACCGGTGGGGATTCTTCCCTTCCTTCTCCGGCGCGTGGAGAATCTCGGAAGAGCACTTCATGGGAGATTACCGGGACAATACCGGCGACTTGAAGCTACGTGCCTCGTACGGGGTACTGGGTAACCAGAACGTGGCCGACTATTCCTACCTCTCGGTATACCAAATGTATACCAACAGCTACGTGTTCAACGATGTAGCCGTTCCGGGAACCGGATTCACCTACGGGAACCATGACCTGACATGGGAAAAATCGGGGAACTTTAACATTGGTGTGGATGCAGGTTTCTTGAATAACAACCTTTACGTGTCCCTCGACTATTTTAACAAGAGGACATGGGATATCTTATTGGCTCCCGAAATATCTTCCGTGTTTGGCACTTCTGCCGCGCACGAGAACGCGGGAGAGATGCGTAACCAAGGGTGGGAAGCCACCGTCAACTACCGACTCCGATCGGGTGACTTCAACCACAACTTTAACCTGAACATCTCCGACTCAAAAAACAAGGTGACCGATTTTGGAGGAAAAGAACGCATCGATCAAAGCGATCAAATGTTTAAATTGATCCGGCAAGGGGAAGCGCTGGGCTCTTATTACGGGTACAAGACCGACGGGTATTTCCAGAGTGCCGAAGAAATTGCCAACAGCGCGCTACCGATCGGTGCCTCACTGCAACCCGGGGACGTGAAATACGTGGACCAGAATAACGATGGTGTCATCGACGAGAAAGACCGGGTAGTACTGGGTAACGCGTTTCCGCGCTATACCTTCGGCTTCACCTACGACTTGCAATGGAAGGATTTTGACTTTAGCATTTTGCTGCAAGGAGTAGGGAAGAGGGATATGTACCTCCGGGGAGAACTGATCGAGCCCTTCCACTCCAACTACTCCTATGCCATTTACCGCCATCAGCTGGATTTCTGGACACCCACTAACCCCGATGCCAGATGGCCGCGCCTGATCGCTCCCGGCTCAACATCTACCAGCAACAACTGGGGAAGAGCGGGTACCGATATTTACCTGCTCAACGGGGCCTACTTGCGGCTCAAAAATGTGACCCTCGGGTACACGTTGCCCAAGCCGCTCGCTCAGCGACTCAGCATGGAGCGCTTGCGTGTTAGTGTAAACGCGCAAAACCCCCTTACGTTCACCAAGAATTCCTTTGTTGATCCTGAAACGTCCGAGTTCGGCAACAACATGGGAGGCATCGGGGGCGTGAACGCGAATAGCGGCCGCAATTACCCCACCCTCGTCTATTACGGTTTTGGATTAGACATCGAATTTTAAAAACTTACTCTATGAAGACAAGAATCATACAATATATAACGGTTTTCGTGGCAACGATCGTCGCTTTTTCATCGTGTAACGAACTCGACCTCTCACCGACCAACAAGTTTACCGACGCGGACTACTGGACTTCTTCCGATAAAGCCTCCGCGGTACTCAGCATGGCGTATAGCCAGATGTTTGACGCCAACTATTTTTTCGCGAACGAGCGATTGTCCGACAACCTGTACGAGGGCAGAGGCAACACGGATGAAAAAATCATCACCTCCGGACAGGCCGACGCTTCCCTCGGACGCTTCGCCAACGAATGGAAAGCCTGCTACGAGGGGATCAAAACTTGCCATATCTTTATCGATAACGTGGACTTGGTGCCCAATATGGATCCCGCGCTAAAAGAACGCATGCTGGCAGAGATTCGCTATATCCGCGCCTCGCTCTTTTTTCGGCTGACCACTCATTACGGCGATGTGCCTTTGTTCGATTATAACATCACGCTGCAAGAAGCAAATACCATCGAACGGTCACCGAAAGAAGCGGTGCTCACGTTCGTACGCGATGAATTAAATGCCGTGGCTCCCGCGTTGCCGAAAGCGGGAGAATATGCCGACAAAGACAAAGGCCGGATTACCCAGGGGGCTGCCATGACCTTATTGGCACGCACCTATCTTTATGAAAACGACTGGACAAACGTGGCTTCTATCACCGGGGATATCATCAATGGAGATTATGGAAACTACAATCTATTCCCCAGTTATGAAGGGCTTTTCCACCCGGATAATGAACAGAACGAAGAGGTAATCCTCGATCTGGGATACGCCCTCACCTTTAGGACATGGATGGAGATGTACGATGCCATCCCTATTACCGTGGGAGGGCGTATCAATGCCTTTGCCCCCACCCAAGAGTTGGTAAATGACTACATCATGCGTAACGGGAAAGGAATTGAGGAAGAGGGTTCCGGCTACAACGAAGACAACCCCTACGTGAACAGGGATCCCCGCTTTCAGGCATCTATCGTCTACCATGGATACCAGTGGAGGGACGGAAACAACAATGTTTCCACGATTTATATTCGTCCCGGCTCCGCAAAGCCTGCAGGAGCAAGTGACTTGGATGAATACTCGGGCCCTGGACAAAACTCGACTTCCACGGGATACTACATAAGAAAATACTTTGATCCCAAAGCCCCGGAAGGTATGGATGCCGGTTTAAACCTTATCCTAATGCGTTATGCCGACATCTTGCTGATGTATGCCGAAGCAAAAAATGAACTGGGTGAGATGAATGAAGCGGTTTGGAACCAGACAATCCGCCCCATTCGCGAGCGCGCGGGCTTTACCGATACCGGTGCGTTGAACTATCCTGCCGGTGGCGACCTGCGTGAGATCATCCGGCGAGAACGGAGAACAGAACTCTTCTTGGAAGGAACACGGCTGTTTGATATTCGGCGCTGGGGGATCATTGAAACCGTGATGAATACGACGCCTACCGGTGCCAAATTTGCAGCAAGTGGCACGCAACACATCGTGTTGGAGCAGAGAAGGTTCAACCCGGAGAGAGACTATCTGTTTGCCATACCGCAATCGCAGCGGGATATCAATCCCAACTTGACCCAAAACCCGGAATATTAATAGCAGCATAAAACTACTTAAACCAGAAATAAGATGAAAAATATATTCACAAGGCTACTCCTCATCCCCCTGCTCGTGGTATTCGTTTTTACCGCGTGCGACAGCGAGGGGGTAGTTCGAGATCACGGGGTCACACCTGTTCAGAAATTGTACACCCCTGACAATGGGAAAGCAATCGTGCTGCAGCCCCAGGGAACCTTATTCTTCGAATGGGAACCCGCGTTGGCTGAAGACGGGGGGAACCCGCTCTACGAAGTGGTGTTCGACAGGGAGAATGGCAACTTTTCGGAGCCGGTGGCACACATGGTTTCCGATAATAACGGCATGGATCCCCAGGTAACGCTCACCCATAAGCAGATTAATAGGATAGCTGCCCAAGCTGGCATGGAGGCAGAAGAACAAGGTACCCTGAAGTGGACCGTATATTCCTCCAAAGGCTATATGCCGGCAAAGGCACTTGCGGAACGAACACTCACGGTGACCCGGTTAGCAGGATTTGCAAATATCCCCGAGCAGGTGTACCTCACCGGAGAAGCCACAGAGGGAGGAACAAATATTTCCAACGCGCTTCCATTAAAAATGATCTCCGAAGGAGAATTTGAAATCTACACGAAGTTACAGGCAAACGTTCCCTTCCACTTCACGGATGAGACTTCGGAAGGAGCCAGAGTCTTCTCCACCGATGACGGCCTCCTTTACGAGGAAGGTAGCAGCAGCGTCGCCCAAGAAGGGGTATATCGCATCGAACTCGATTTCACTACCGGCACGGCTAATTACTCGCTGATCGAAAGCATTGGCTTCTTCTTCTCGCCCTCCAACGAGGTGCTGTTCGACCTGCCTTACGTGGGTGACGGGATCTTCCGTGCCGAAGCGCAGACAGTCACCTTTAAACAAGAAAGCTGGGGCAGAGACGAACGATACAAGTTTAAAATGTTCGGGCGCGACAATGCCGGCGAGGGCGAATTGCAGGAATTCGAATGGGGCACATTAAATCCAACTGACTCCCGGCCGACTCCCGACAGTCCCGACTCTTACTATTATATTGACCTTGTAACCCCCTCGCAATGGGAAAACAAGTGGAAATTAATGGGTGACTTCGACGGGGTGCCCGCAGATTACACAATTTATCTGCAAGTAGACAAGGAATATACTCACTCGGTGACACTTCCCGAGGGCCAAGGAGGAGACGGCGGCGACGAAGACATCGACGACGATGTGATCCGGATATTGGCCATTGGCAACAGTTTTTCGGAGGATGCCATCGAGCAGTACCTGTATGAACTGGCCAAGACCGATGGGCAAGAGCTCATCATAGGAAACATGTATATCGGGGGAAGCGCGCTCGAACTTCACTGGAATAACGCCCGAAACAACGCGGCGAGTTATTCCTACCGTAAAATCGTGGACGGCCAAAAGAACACGGTCAGCAATAGCAACACCATCGAGCACGCGTTGAAAGACGAGCGGTGGGATTACATCAGCTTCCAGCAGGTGAGCCAGCATTCGGGACAGTTCAATACCTATTTTCCTTACCTCACCAACTTGATCACCTACGCGAGGAATCTCACCACCAACCCCGACGTGGAGTTTATCTTGCACCAAACATGGGCATATGCCGAACACTCGAACCATTCGGGATTCGCTAATTACGGGAACAATCAAATGACGATGTATAACGCGATCGTCGACGCGGCGGAAAAAGCGGCGGAAACTGCCGGCATCGGCATCATCATTCCCGCGGGCACGGCGATTCAGAACGGCAGGACCAGTCTGCTGGGCGACACGTTTGACAGGGACGGGTACCACCTGGAGACCACCTACGGGCGGTTTACGGCTGCCTGCGCGTGGTACGAGAAGCTGTTCGACGGCGATGTCACGGCAAACGGTTATAGCCCCTCGGGATTGTCAAGCATCAACGCGGAGATTGCTAAAAACGCGGCGAAACTGGCCGTGGCGAACCCCGACAGGGTGACGTCGATGGCCGACCAATGGGGCGATGCCCCGACGGTGGATTTCACGAGACCGATCTACATCAACACGGGAGGGAGTTCCGCCTCGACAGAAGCCCCGTTTTGGAATTCGATGACTTCGTACGAGACAAACTCCACCATCCGGTACTTGGTGGATGAAGAGAACAACTACACCAACGTATCGGTCACGATCACCGACCGGTTTGGGGGAATCAACGGTGACGGCCCCACCACCACCCAAACGAGCTTGAACCTGCCTGATTGGGTATCAAGAAACTCCTTCTGGGGGAACGGAGAAGGAGTCTTTTCGGGGCAGTCAGAGCCAACGGGGGAATTCCTGTTTAGTGGGTTGGATCCATCGGGAGAGTTTGAGTTTAACCTGTTTTCAGCCCGGTCGGGCGTAAGTGATAACCGCGAGACGCGATTTACCATCACGGGGGCGGAAACATTAACGGCCGATGTCAACAGCTCGAGCAACTCATCGGAACTGGCGACCTTTACACTCGCGCCAAACACGAACGGCGAAATAAAGCTCAAGCTCGAAGCCGGTCCGAACAATACGAATGGCAGCAAATTCTTTTATATTAATGCCATAAGTATTGTTCCCAAGTAGTTTAAAACAGACACTGTTTTAATTTACGCGGACAGATGGCGTATTCACAAAAATTAAAATAATAGACATATGTATAAAATAAATATTTCAATCGTGTCCCTCCTTCTTGTCGCTGCACTCTTTGTCTCTTGTAACGACAATATGGGAACACCCGATGATCGATTGGCACCGGTAACAACCTTCGTTGAACCGATCAACGCGAGAGAAGTGGTCCTGCAACCGGGCCTATCCGACGCCCTCTACTTTGAATGGGACCTCGTTGATCCCAAAGAGGCCGGCATCCTCACCTACCAACTCGCTTTTGACACCGAAGATGGCGACTTCTCAAGTCCCATTCACGTGGTGAATGCCGGCAACAACGGATTTGCCAACTCGGTCTCGATCTCTCACAAAGAGATGAACAAGATTGCCGGCAAGGCGGGGGTCACTCCCTCCGCCACGGGCACATTAAAATGGACCGTCTTTTCGTCAAAAGGCACAAAAAGAACAAAATCAAACGTGGAGCACACGCTTATTATCACCCGGCTGGGAGGGTTTGAAGAAATCCCCCTGGAAATTTTTATCACCGGAGCAGCTACCGAAGCGGGGAGTAATATAGCCAATGCCATCGCGATGAAAAAAATCTCTGAAGGCGTATTCGAAATCTATACCCGATTGACCGAAGGGCAACCTTTCCAATTCGTGAGTGGGACTTCGGAAGACAGAACCACCTACTCCCTCACGGAGGAGAATATCGTGATGGATGGCACCTCCGAAGTAGGGGAGACAGGGGTTTACAAATTCTACCTCGACTTCGAGATCGGTTCCTTCGAGATGAAACATGTTACCAAGGTGAGCCTCTTCCTCAACTGGTCACAGCGGTATATCGACCTGCCATATATTGGGTCAGGCGTATGGGGCGTGACCGATTACGAGATCAGCGGCCTTTCGGGTAGCGATAACAGCGACGACCGTTACAAATTCAGGATGGACAGTGACGCGGGTGAAACGGAATGGCGCGCCCCCAATAACGACAGCAAACCCACCGGCGACCCCGAGTATTACCACATGGTGGAGCGAACCAACGTGACCCAGTGGACCGACGGGCAGATATGGAAGACGCCCGCCACGGATGGATGGAGTGGAAAGAGATACGATATCACGTTCACCTTGAGTCCCACCGGGCCGTACACCCATAACCTGATAATTAAATAACGCATTAATCACTTGTATCCCGCACTTTAAGAGGAGGCTATTTTTATCCTCTTAAAGTCGGGATATTCCCCTCTTCTGCAGCACTGCCGCGATTGCTTGCCTACCGGTAATCCGGTTTACCCCGATTACCGGAATGACGTAGAGGACAAAAACCACTAAATATGAACAAAAAGATTCTTTTCTTATTGATGCTCGTGATACCCTTGTGGTACTCCTGCGAAAAAGACGACATACCCTCCAACGGCGATGACGATAACGAGGATGAGACAATTGATTGGCAAGCCGCGGCAAACGCGAGCAGCACGGCACTCACCACCCATTTCTGGAACAGCGGCGGGAGTTACTTCAACACCGATAACAGCGGCAACACCAACTTCCAGTACTGGCCCAACGCGCACGGGCTCGATGTGCTCATCGACGCGTACGAGCGTACCGGAAATGCCAGTTATCGCGCCTACTTCGATCTTTGGTTCACGGGAGTAAAAGCCCGCAACGGAAACACTTGGGATAACGAATATTACGATGACATGGAGTGGATCGCGCTGGCCCTGCTCCGCGCTTACAAAGCCACTGACAATACAAAATATAAAGATGCGGCCCTGGAACTCTGGGGATATATCAAAGAAGGGTGGAACGACAACGCCGGTGGTGGCATCATGTGGAAAAAAGGGATGGAATATAGTAAGAATGCTTGCTCCAACGGGCCTGCCGCCATCCTTGCCGCCCGGCTTTACCAAGAGTTTGGCAACGAAGAAGACAGGGACTGGGCTACCCGTATCTATGGCTGGCTGAAATCGACCCTCGTGAACCCTACTACCGGCGCGGTGTGGGACAACATTGACTCTTCCACGGGGGATATTAACAAAGAATGGGTATTCACCTACAACCAAGGCACGTACATTGGGGCAGCCGTGGAGTTGCACAAGATCTTTAACGAAAGAGCCTACCTCAATGACGCGGTGCTCGCCGCCGATTATACCATCAGCACTTTGGTCGAGAACTCCCTATTAAAAAGCGAGGGAACCGGAGACGGAGGGCTTTTCAAGGGAATATTCGTTCGCTATTTCACGGAGTTAATCCAGCAAGAACGGCTTGATGCTTCCAAGCTCCGGCGGTACCTGCAATTTATGGAATACAATGCCGAAACGCTTTGGGAGCAAGGCACAACCAAGCCTGCCACTCTTTTCGGCCCCAACTGGCGCCAGAAACCCGGGACTTCGACAGGGCTGACCGAACAACTCAGCGGCTCTATGCTCATCGAGGCAATGGCTCTTTTAGACAAAGAGGGGTTAATAGACTGATCCACGTTGCCGGTGAAGATAGGAATCACCTGACTTTTCCATTCCGCGAATCCGCGAAAACAATTAACTTTGTTCCCGCGATAGAAGAATTAATAATTTTATGAGAAAGAACATTATCTTGATTTGCATGGCAACGCTAATTATCAGCTGCTCTGCTCAACCTACTGACAAACAACTCACCGATCACGTGAATCCATTCCTTGGAACAGCCACGCTGTGGGAGACCCAAGACCTTGGTTACGAACGCACGTGGGACGACCGCACGTGGGGTGCCGAAGTATTTCCCGGCAGCTCCCTGCCCAACGCCATGGTGCAACTGAGCCCCATCACCCAGTTCCGGAGCGGGGCGGGCTATCAATACGAGGATACGGTAATTTATGGTTTTTCACACACCAACAAAGGGCACTGGAACCTGCTTCATATTCCCCTCCTGCCGGTGCTTGGCGAGATCTCGCCAAGCCGGTACATGTCTACTTTCAGCCACGAGAACGAGTCGGCCCGGCCGGGATACTACCAAGTGTTCCTCGAAACCTACGGCATCAACGCGGAGCTGACCTCTACCTTGCGCTGCGGGTTTCACAAATACCATTTTCCCGAAGGAGGGGACAAGAAACTGCTGGCAGATATGACGCGGTCCAACAACCGGGTACGAGACTGGAGCATTCAAAAGGTGGACGATTATGCTTTCTCCGGTTTTCAGGATGCCGATGGCAAGATGTACTTTTACGCGCTTTCAAATTACCCCATTGACGATATCCGCCAACTGAAGGATGACCAGCACGAAGTCTCGCTGGTTCATTTTGGCGAGCAACAGGCGAACGAGCCGTTGGAACTGAAGATCGGGTTCTCGTTCGTGAGCATTCAGAACGCGAAGATGAACTTGGAGGAGGAGATGCTCCACAAGAGTTTTGAACAAGTGGTGGACGAAGCCAACGACACGTGGAACGAGCTCCTCTCCCATATCGAAGTTGCCGGTGGCACCGAACGCCAGAAAGGGATCTTCTACTCCACCCTTTACCGTTCGCTCCTATGGCCTGCCCTGCGCAGCGACGTGAACGGCGATTTCACCGACGAGCGGGGAGACGTGGTCAACGAAGGGTTCCATTACTATACCAACCCCTCGTTCTGGGACGACTACCGCAACAAGCTGGTACTGTTGGCCATGATATCGCCCGAGGTAACCACCGACATCCTCAAGTCGATCACCGACAAGGGAGAGAAAAGAGACGGCTACATGCCCACCTTCTTTCATGGCGACCACGCCTCGGTATTCGTGGCAGGGAGCTACCTGCGGGGTATCACCGACTTTGATCTGGAACGGGCTTACGCGTTGCTCTTGCAGAATGCCACCGTGCCAGGCCGCGGCGGGCGCCCTTATCTGGACGAGTACCTCGAGAGGGGATGGATTGCCGAGAAAGACACCACCGACGTACCCTTCTGGGACGAGTACAAGGCCGCGGTGACCAAGACCGTGGAGTACGCGTACGACGACTACGCGACCGCGTTGGTAGCCAAAGAACTGGGTGACGATGAAAACTACCGGACATTGATGGAACGTTCCAACAATTACAAGCACCTGTTCGACCCCTCCACCGGCTTCTGGCGGGGGAAGGTCGATAGCGGCGAATGGATCAAGGACTTCGACCCCTATTACCCCTACTTCGCTTACATGTACCGCGAAGCCAACGCGTGGCAGTCGCTCTTCTTCGCGCCCCACGATATTGAAGGGATGCTCGCGCTCTATCCCAGCTATCAGGCAGTGGAGCAAAAGCTTGATTCTTTGTTTACCGAACCGTGGAGAGGATACGAGGTTCATAACCTGACTGGCTTTATCGGCAACTATTGCCATGGCAATCAGCCGGCACATAGCATTCCCTACACCTATTACTTCGTGGGTCAACAAGAAAAAGCACAATGTGTGCTGGACAGCATCATGGATCGCTTTTACGATATGGGCGCCGAGGGCTTGGCGTACGCGGGCATGGACGATGCCGGGGAGATGTCGGCTTGGTACGTGTTCAACGCGATCGGGCTCTACACCTATTCACCGGCCGACCCGGAATACATCGTTTCGGTACCCTTGTTTGACGAGGTGCGGTTTACACTGGGAGATAACACCACGTTTACCATCCGGAAAGAGGGAGAAGGGAGAAAAATCGAAAAAATCACCTACGACGGCAAGTCGATAGACCGTTGGTTCATCAACCACGACCAGTTAAAAAAGGGCAAGGAGCTGGTCATCACCACGGCTCCTTAGCTACCCGGTTGCAATCTAAAAACAGTCGCGAGGAGTTTTCACGTGCGCCGCACGGCTCGTTAGATATCCGGCTGAAGCCTAAAATAACGGGTTTTCAACCAGTGCTCGTACATGGGATCCAGAAACCGGATTTGCCCGGGCATATCATCAATAATATCCAACTCGGTAAGCCTCTTTTTCAGTTGAATCACGTTCGCCGAAGTACCCAAGTTGTATTTTGCCAGCGTGGCTTTCGAACTCAGCTGTTCCTCGTTATTCAATATGGCTTGCAATAATGACAACTGTCTTTTAGTCAACGAATCCGTCATATTCACAAAGAGGAGGCTAAGCTGGCTGATAATATCTTCGAACGCGTTTACCACGATTTCAGGAGTTGCCCGATTCACGGTCCTGAACCAAACCTGCTGAGCAAGCTGTTGCACGTAATAAGAATGGTTATCTGCCAACCGGGCGACTTGCTCTGCTTCGGCTGGTAAAATTTCTTTTTTCGTGTCAGCAAAACGCTTTTGAATAAACGAAACCCAGTCGGCGGTAGGAATCTTTTCTAAAAATAGGAGATCCCCAAATTTATAGAAGGGCATCGAATAATTTGAAAACACATTCAGTAGCATATGATGCTTGCTGCCGTACAAACAATAAGCGGTCTTTTGATGGTTTTGCCAATGCGATCGCAACTTTCGCTGAAACGCGTCGGGTTGTTCGAACGAGTCGATATTTTGAAACTCATCAATACAGACAATAATGTTAAAATCCTTTTTCGCGGCAATATTTTCTGCTAAATTGAGGATGTCATCCGGATGCTTCTGTAGTTGCTCCCAACCGATGGAAAATGAAACTCTACTTTGCTTGTCGGAAGAAAATGAAATCTGAGGTATCAATTGCTTCAAAAAAGACCGCGTATTTTTCACAAATTCGTCCCATCCCGAGGAGGTGGCCTTCAATACTTCGTTTGCTAACAACAGGTAAAAGTCATATTCGCTCCGGATATTGAAAATATCCAGATGCACGATCTTAAGTTTTTTGTTTTCACGGGTTGCTAACGATGCCGCCACTTTTACCAATGATGTTTTTCCCCACCGACGAGGCGAAATGATGATAGTATTCACGAGAGAATTGAAATTATTCTTCAATCTCTCAATTTCCCGCTTTCTATTAGTGAAGTCGATACGCTGGGGTAACTTCCCATATGCAAAGGGTGTTTCCATAATTACCAGTTTTCCTGCAAAGATAAGTTACACTTTTACAACTTACAAATTTGTAACTTACAAATTTGTAAGTTACAAGAAAGCAACTTGCAAGAAAGCAACTTGCAAAAGCACCCTTCGGTCTATTTATCTGCCAATTATGACGTTACGATCACGATAAACACGACGGGAGTAAAAATAATCGGGAGTCAACTGATTCGACCCCACTCGTAGCGGTTGCCCCCCAACCGGTCGAGTTGCTGTTTGAGCACCCCGTGTTGCGGCTGCTCGAGTGCCGGGTCTTTATTGATTACCTCTTCGGCGACCTCCCGGGCACGGAAGAGGATGGCGTTGTCCCGTACCAGATCGGCGATCCGGAGATCGAAAGGGATACCGCTCTGCTGCGTCCCTTCCAGGTCCCCCGGGCCGCGCAGCTTGAGATCGGCCTCGGCGATCACGAAGCCGTCGTTGCTCTCGGTCATGATCTCCATCCGCTTGCGGGTGTCGGACGATATCTCATAAGGCGTGATCAAGACGCAGTACGACTGATCCGCTCCCCGCCCCACCCTGCCCCGCAGCTGGTGAAGCTGGGAGAGGCCGAACCGCTGCGCGCTTTCGATCACCATCACGCTCGCGTTGGGCACGTTCACCCCTACCTCGATCACGGTGGTGGAGACCATGATTTGTGCCTCGTTGGTAACGAACCGGCGCATCACCTCTTCTTTCTCGGCGGGCTTCATCCGCCCGTGCATCTTGCAGACGGTAAATTCCGGGAACGCCTCTTTGATATGTTCATACCCTTCTTCCAAGTTCTTCAGGTCGAGCGTCTCGCTCTCCTCGATCAACGGGTACACG
>JBBACU010000015.1:0-14226 GCA_041656815.1 Proteiniphilum sp. | reverse complement strand
CGGCAGTGGGGTGAAAGGGATGACCGACCTTCTTGACTTTTCTGAGCAGATGGCCCCTTTGGGAAATGCCAATGCCGACGACGCCGCCGATTATTGCATCGTGATGTTTTCTGACCTTACCCGCAAAATCACGATGCAGAACCTGTACAACGACGGTGGATTTTCGAGCATGGGAATGAGCCTGAGCGCAATGCAGCAGTATACAGGCAGGGGAAAGGACCGCGACGAGACCGGGAACGCTATTAAAGAATAACAGATCGGTACCCGCATAGGTAAAAATAGCTTCGATCGTACCGATCGAAGCTATTTTTATTTACTTTGCGTGCATAATCTCAACATTTTTATCTAAGTTTGCCGAGAAACCTTTTCAATTCAAAGCGGATATAAACGCAATTGAACTAAAAAAGCGATTCCCATCTTTTGATTGACAGAATTGAAAGTGACAACTTTTTTATAGGCCTTATAATTTGGCAAAACAAGATGCTTCTAAAATTATATAATGAAAACCCGAATCCGCGCGAGATCAAGCAGGTGGTTTCGGTTCTCCGAGACGGCGGAATCGTGATCTACCCTACCGATACCCTGTACGGCATGGGATGCGACGCGCTAAACGTGCGTGCCGTGGAGAGGATATGCGACCTGAAAGGGATCAACCCGCAAAAGAGCAACCTCTCCATTATTTGCAACGACCTGAGCATCATCAGCGAGTACGCGAAAGTGGATACGCCCACGTTCAAGTTGATGAAGCGGAACCTCCCGGGGCCCTTCACCTTTATCTTGCCCACCACCTCGTCGTTACCCAAGATATACAAGAACAAGAAAACCGTCGGTATCCGCGTGCCCGATAACAATATCATCCGTGAGATCGTGGCACAATTGGGCAACCCGGTCCTAAGCACGTCCGTGAAAGACGAAAACGACGAAATAGAGTACACCACCGATCCCGAGTTAATCCATGAGAAATGGGGTGAAATAGCCAATATCGTGATTGATGGTGGATTTGGAAGCATCGAACCCTCTACCGTGGTGAATTGCACCTACGGCGAACCGGAAGTCATCCGGCAAGGCAAGGGGGTGTTAAACTTCTAAAATTTAGCGGCGCACATTAAATTCTTTTCTACTTTCGTGAATTTAACAACATGACTTCCAAAACTTATTCGATGTTCGATGCATGAGGATTGGCCTGTCTAAACTTCAACATTTTATGAAGAAAATAACTCTTCAACTGATATTTTTATTGGCTCTACTTCTTGTAAATATATCTTGCAAAAAGGAAGAACCAATTACAACAAACCCGGATAAGGAAGTGCCTCTTGTTTCACAGTTCGTGTACGATGGAATGTCGGCTTTGTATCTATGGAACAAGGAAGTTGCAAGTAAAAAACCCACTTCAGAAAACACGGATGCTGAGGCATATTTCAGGAGCATCTTAAATAAAACGGATGCAGAGCGTCAATGGTCTTGGATAACGGATGACGCGGAAGCATTGGTGGCAGATTTTGCCGGTGAACCCATGACTTTTGGCTATTCGCTTGGGTTTGCCCGTATAAACGACGTTATTTACGCGTATGTAAAATACGTGCATGCAAATACGCCGGCAGCTCATGCCGGCCTGAAGCGCCTCGACCTGATTGGTAAACTGAACGGGCAACCTATCACGGCAGATGAAGAAGGATATATCAGCAGCAGAGACGTTGGATTATTATATGGGAGGAGTCCGGTAACCTTTACTATTTATAGATACACCGATGGAGTCATCACAGAAGTGGATGAGGATATGCCTATCACGCCGATCGTAACTAAAACAGATCCGGTAGTTTTTGATTCAATATATACAGTAGGGAATAAAAAAATTGGTTACCTGTTTTATACAAGCTTTATTTCTAATTTTAATTACCGGCTACATGAAGTTTTCAGCACTTTCAAGCAAGAAGGAGTGACCGACTTGGTATTAGATTTACGGTACAACCATGGCGGGGATATTAGCTCTGCCAGTTATTTAGCATCAATGATAGCCCCCGCCTCGGAAGTAGAAAAGAAGCCGGTATTCACTATCTTGTCCTATAACGACGATATTGGTAAAAGTGAGAGCCGTTTAGGTGTATATGCGGACAAGACCGAGCCAAATCCATTGGATGCCAACTTAGATTTAGATACCCAAGACAATAAAGTATACATCATCGCGACCGATGACTCCTATTCGGCTTCAGAGCTTATCACTTTTTGTTTGAGGCAGTTCATGGATGTAGTACATATCGGGGGAAAAACGGGAGGAAAATACACGGGCTCGATAACAGTCCATGCTTACGATGATAATATCGGGTTTCCTTTATATCCTGAATTATATCCTCGAAAGGTCCTTACGAGTGAAGATAAAAACAGTCTTAAAAACTGGGCAATGCAACCTATAGTCGCCAAATACACCGATAATGAAGGAAATGATTTTATTAACACAAATGGCTTGATTCCTGATGAAGAAATGGATGAAGGCTTTGGTTTCATCGATTACTGGACACCACTGGGGGATACGGATGATACGTTATTAGGTCATGCCTTGTACATCATCACCGGAGACGAAGAGTATAAGCCCATCGAGCCGGGGGGCATGATATCAAGTACCAAGGCGGGAGCGATAAAAACTATTGACTCTCCAAAAATTCACTGTCCGAACGACTTCAGGAAGGAATCTGTTATTATAGATAATTTCAAGCCTAAAAGATAAACAAGTATCCGATTCCGTGATACGAGTAATCTGGCTGTTACATTTTGTAGTCAGGTCATTGGTCTATCCGTAGGGGGTATTTTTTTACTTTCTCCAAGTTTCCGCCTTCATACTTGATATACTGATCGCGTTCAAGAATCTTCTGCAAATTCGCGTCTCGTTTTTGTTTTAATTTCTCGATGCGTTTCTGCTTGTTGCATAAAAAGCAATGTTCCGCCTTATTGACTTCCTGTAGAAAATTGAGCTCCGTTTCACGGAGTTGTTGAGCTTGCTCATCATCAAAGCCGATTAATTTTTGCAAGGTGTTTACTTTTTCATCCACGCTGTTTATCAATACATTTTCAATAATGGAAGATTGTTGAGCGGATATTCCCGTCATCGTCAACAACAATAAGGCCAGTACTAAACTCTTCTTCATAGCATGCTTTTTCAGTAAGACTTCTCTTATACAGATTTGTTTAAATCAACTTGGATTTTTCTCGCTAAGAGTATGAAGCAGGATGTTCACCTGTCGTCGTAATGCCCCCACGCTGAAAGCACTAAGACGATGACCCGGTCTTCTTCGATCTTGTACACCAAGCGGTGTTTCTGGGTAATCCTTCGAGACCATTGACCCGCCCTATCCCCTGACAAAGGCTTAGGATGACCGGTGCCGGTAGTAGGGTGTTCCCTAAGCTCTTCAGCTAATTTCATCACTTTTTTGTATGCCCGCGGTTCGCTTTTCTTCAATAACCGGATATCCCTTTTCGCGGAACCCACGAACTCCAGCGCGTAACTCATAAGCTGTCAAAAAAAGTGGAAAGTTCTTCTTTAGAATTAATTCTCGTAACATTCCCTTGCTCTGCTTCTTCCAATGCCTTGTCTATTTTGGCGAAAAAGTCTTCCTTGCTCATCAACGTGTCGTCCTTCTCCACGGGCACGATCCGGTAAGATTTGTTCTTTCCCCTCTGGATAAGCACTTCCACGCCCTCATCCACTTTGTCGAGGTAACTTTTCTGCTTATCCCTGAATTCCCTGCTGCTGACTATGATCATGATTCATCTGTTTAAATGTGTACCAATATGGTACAAATATAGGGCTTTTTTATAATCTCTTGGTTAAATAAGGAAATTATAGGCTTTTTAAATCCAGTCGTTGCCGAAGTCCCGCTAAAGATCAGGAACGAGGGAAGGTCGTTCAATTTCGAACTTCTCGGGGATCTCCTCCAGTATGGCAAGGAGTTCATCTAAGGTATTCGCGCGCAGCATCGCGATCCGGGTGGCACGGAAATCCGGTATTCCTTTAAACAGCGAGGTAGCGGCCAAGTGGCGACGCATATGCAAGATGCCGCGGAACTCGTCGAGCCGCTCCACGCTCCCAATCACCTGTTGCTTGAGCACGTCAAGGTACCATTGGAAAGGCTCTTCGGGAAGATGCTCCCCCGTTTGCAGGTAGTGCTTGAGCTCCCGAAAAAACCACGGCCTGCCGATACTCCCCCGGCCAATCATTACCGCGTCTACCCCGGTCTCCTCGAAGCGTTGCTTGCATTGCTCCACCGTGTCCACGTCGCCATTGCCTATAATGGGGATATGCATGCGGGGATTGTTTTTCACTTCGCGGATCAAGTCCCAGTCGGCTTCCCCTTTGTACATCTGCGAGCGGGTACGCCCGTGTATGGTTAGCGCCACGATGCCACAGTCTTGCAGTTGCTCGGCCAAGGGAACGATGATCTTGGAGTCGTCATCCCATCCCAGCCGGGTTTTTACCGATACCGGCTTGTTCACTGCCTTGACCACCTTCTCGGTGATCTCGAGCATTATCTCGGGTGTGCGCATCATTCCCGATCCGGCTCCCTTACCGGCGATCTTCCGTACCGGGCAACCGAAATTAATGTCGATCAGGTCGGGGTTCGCGTCCTCGCAAATCTTCGCGGCCTCCACCATGGTGTCGGGGTCGCTCCCGTAAATTTGTATCCCGATGGGCCGCTCCTCCTCGCTGAAGAGGATCTTCCGCTTCGTCTTCTTGATATCCCGGATAAGCGCGTCGCTCGAGATGAATTCGGTGTATACCATATCCGCGCCAAACCGTTTACACAGCAGGCGAAATCCGATATCGGTCACGTCCTCCATCGGCGCGAGAAATACCGGTTGCTTGGAAAATTCGATGTTGCCTATCTTCATTTCAGTTTCTCCGACCACTCTTTCTCATTGAATCCCACGAGCACGGTCTGATCTGTCACCACGATAGGGCGTTTCACTACCATCCCATTGGAGGCTAATATGTCAAGCAGTTCATCCCTTGAGGCTGTGTCTACTTTCTCTTTCAGGTTCTGCTCCCGGTATATCATGCCCGACGTGTTAAAAAAGCGCCGGATGGGCAAGCCGCTCCGGTCGATCCATGCCGCCAGCTCTTCCCGGGTGGGGTTATCTTCCACGATGTGTCGCGGTGTAACATTCACGCTGTTTTCTTCCAGCCATTTCGCGGCCTTACGACAGGTTCCGCACTTTGGATATTGTATAAAAAGAGGTTGCATATATATTATTTTGTTGCCATGATTTTACGAGATGCAAAGATAATCAATGGAATGCAAATAATAAAATCCGGGAGATCCCAAATCACTTTGTTATCTCCCGGCAATTAACCCGTTCTCCAAACGACTTATGAAACTTCACTCGGGAGGAACCGGTTATGTAAAAAGGGCGACGCGCTCTTACCGCAGTGTCCGTGAAGCGATCACCTGATCGCTCGGGTTAACGGGGTCGACCGCTAATTGAACGTGTACCGCAGCCCGAGGCCGAAACGCGCGGCCTCGAAATGAGTGTTGCTTTCAACGAAAAAGAAGCGCGGGCGCCAATCCACCCCAATGGAGAAGGGCGCGTTGGGGATCGCAAACTCCAAACCCGCGGTACCGATCAAGCTAAAAAGGGTGCTACCGCTCCCGAAAGCAACCGAAGGCCCGATACCACGTTCCATTTCAAACCATTCACTTCGGGGAAACCGCTGTTATAGGTGTAAATTCCTTGCACAATCGTCGCACCGCTTCCAAACAGCAAAGCCGCTTCTGCCGCGTTGTTGTAATCAAAAAAATACTTGATATGCGGACCAACCAATGTACCCCCGTCTCCCAGGTCAATCAAGAGGCCTCCCCCTAACCGGTAGGAGGACGATTCCACGGTTTGCGCCGATAAATTTACGGCCAGCAGGCACGCTGCAGCCAAGCTCATTAATTTTGAAATGTTACTTGTTTTCTTCATACTGTGATTCTATTTAATGTTGATCCGACTTGAAAATTGGCTCCCCAATTTGTTGGTAATGCAAAAATAGAACGGGCAGGCCCGTCTCGCAATCCCCCTTACCGTGGTATTTACACTCCCCCTTTCAGGGTATTTTCCAAGAATGGCGCTAAAATGTTTGTTTTTTGATTCACGCGCGCACTATATTTGTATTGTCACCCAATTATTTCACGGCATGATCAATTCCAATGCATTCATTTTTATATCTTTCTTCACGGTATGTGTTCCGCTGTCAGCTTTGGCTGATACGGGAGATAGACAAACAGGAAGTGAAAAAACGATAACCGACAAATATGCCGACAGCCTTTACTTGGCACTTGAAGATGCCGCGACGGACCATGAAAAAGCAGCCCTCTACTTCGATCTTTCATGGCATTTTGGTTTTACCGATACGGTGAAAGCGATAGGCGCCCTCCGTGAAGCGGAGCAGTTAATCGACAAACAAAGCTTGATGGACCGGGCAAAGCACCTTTTTCATCACGCGGGTGTGTTCTACAATCACGACAAGGAGAAATCTCAACGCTTGTACATGGAAGCCGAAGCGCTGTTCAGCAAGATAGACACGCCGGAGTCGTACGAGTACCGGGCCATACTCTGGAGCAACTATGCCACCCTGGAGCAATCTGCCGGAAACGATAACGCGTACTTGCAAATTAAATTAGAAAAGTGCATCCCTCTCGCGAAGAAGGCAGGCAGCATCGGCAAGCTCTCCTCCTATTATACCGACCTGGGATTGGTTTTTTTTAATCTACAAGAATACGAGAAATCGGTCGCTTATTGCCAACAAGCCATCGACCTTTTGATCGAACATGGCATTCAAGACTGGAATTTGCTTTGGGCATACCTCAACTTGGCCCATACGCGCATCATGCAAAAAGAGATGGAAGAGGCGGGCGCCACGCTAACAAAAGCTGAAGCACTTCTTCAGCCGGTCTTCGAACGGGAGGGCAAATACACGTCGTTCCCTTTTTACCACCTGCTCAAATCACTTTATCACGAACTGGCAGGGGAACTGGATAAATCCATAGAGCATGCCAACACCGGCATCGAGTACGCCGAACGGTACCAACTTGGCTATCATCACTTCCGGTTGATGTACTACCTGGCACACTACTATGAAAAAGTGGGGAGGAGCGAGGAATCCAAGGAGATATTGACCACGATAAAAGAGACCGACGGGTACATCAAGATGATCGAGAACCAGAGCGTGATACTGAATAAGCTGGCAGAGGTGGAGGCAAGCATGGGAAACCACGAGACAGCCTATCAAACGATGAGGGAGCTCTTGAAAGTGAACGATAGCATTTACGCGAACAACATCAAACTGCAACTCACGGAGATGGAAGCCCGCTATAACGCGTCGGAGAACGAACGAAGGATCATGGAACTGGAAAATCACGGCCGCATGCAAAAAACCATTCTCTTCGGGTCGGGCTCGTTCGCCGTCCTTGTTTTCTTGTTTCTTTTGTATGCCACGAACCAGCGGAAGAAACGCGTGCAACAGAAGCTTATTGCCATGGAGCAGAAGCAAGCGATGAAGATATCTACCGCGCTGATGGAGGGGCAGGAGCACGAACGGGCACGCGTTGCGCGGGAACTTCACGATGGATTGGGAGGCAAATTAACCGGAATAAAACTGAATATAGAGAACAGCGCCCGGACAAACAGCGACGAGCGCTTGCAGAAAGCTGCCCAGCAATTAACAGAGGCGGTGGCCGATATCCGGGACTTGTCGCACAACCTGATGCCCCCCTCCATCAGGCAGTACGGGCTGGAAGAAGCGATAAAAGATTTTATCCAAAACGTGGAAGTTCCAGCCACGAAAATTGAATATTACGCGAGCAACATGGCCGCGCTCACGCACGTGAACAAGCAACTATCGGTATTCCGTATAGTACAAGAGCTGGTTAATAATGCCGTGAAGCATGCCAAGGCTTCACGTATCTTGCTACAGACCACCATAGAAGACAACCTGCTCCTGGTTGATATTGAAGACGATGGGGTGGGATTTGATCCCCTCACGGTGAAAAGAAACATGGGGTTGAATAATATCGAAACGCGGGTGCAGTACCTGAACGGAACGATGCGCATCGATTCGGAGCCCGGCAAAGGAACCGCCATAAATATCGAGTGTAAAATATAAATTGATGTGGTGATGTGATGATGTGATGATGGAGATTCGATGATTAGCCGATTTACTGATTTGATGATGTTTTTGGAGATGTGTTGATTTATAAAGACTAAGTAGATGAAGCCAATAGAGATTATAATATGCGACGATCACCCGCTCATTGCCGAGGGGCTACTGAGCTTCGTGGAGCAACAGCCGCTCATGGAAATCAAGGCCATCGCGACATCCGCTTCCGGGCTGATGGAAACACTGGAGACCGTGTCGGCCGACATCTTGTTGCTCGATATCAACCTGCCCGACGAGAGCGGCCTTGATCTCTGCCTGAAGATCAGGAAAGAGTACCCGGAAATGAAAATCTTGGCGTTGAGCAACCTGAATCAACGGAGCATCATCCTGCGCATGCTTCATCACGGTGCCTCCGGCTATCTCTTGAAGAGCGCCCCGACAAAAGAGATTGAACAAGCCATTTACCAGATACACGAGGGCGGGGTATATTTTGGAAAGGAGACACAGCGCATCCTCTCCTCTTTCACGGATAAAGAGCTTAACGAGGTACCCAGCGTGACCCGGAGGGAGAAGGAGGTACTTTCCTACCTCGCCGAAGGATTAACCACCCCCGAAATCGCGCGAAAAATGTATATCAGCACGCTCACCGTGGATAGCCACCGGAAAAGCTTGATGAAGAAGTTCGATTCCAACAAGACCGTCAACCTTGTACAAAAGGCCAAGGAGGCCGGGGTGATCTAGTACCCCGGCAGATTGCTTGTTCAATCCAACGCGCGCGACACTTCGTCGATCATGCTATTCACCGACATGATGCCACTGCCGGCAAGGTACCACACCTCGGGATTCAAGTAAAAAATCTTCCCGTTTCGCGCCGCATTTGTCTGTTGAACCAGTACATTCTCCACCTCTTCTTTGTCCATGACGGCATTCCCCACGATCATGCTCCGGTCGACGATAAAAATGATATCGGGATTTGCCTTCTGCACGAACTCGCTCGATACCGGGTTTCCATGAATATGTGTCCCCAGTCCCTTTTCGGCTTCCTGCACCCCCAACACGTCATGAATGATACCAAACCGTGAACCGCTGCCATACGCGCTAAACCGCCCGCGGTTATGCAGCAAGATAAGCGCCCGCTCATCCGAAGCCTCTACCTTCGTCTTCACGTCGTCCACTTTCGATTTGATCTCCTCGAATGCCCGGTTTAACTCCTCTTGCTTATCGAATATCTTCCCATAGTCGTCCAAGCTATTCTTAAACGCGACCATGAAATCATCACTTCCGGTCACGATGGGGTAAATCACCGGCGCGATGGCCGAAAGATCGTTGTACGATTCGGCCAACCTACCGCCAATGATGATCAGGTCGGGTTGCAATTCGTTTACTTTCTCCAAGTTAACCTCCACAACTGTTCCCACGTCCACGATGGAGGCATCTTCCTTGTATTTACTCAAATGGCTGGGGAGCGATGATTTGGGAACGCCCACCGGTTTAATCCCCATGTAGTCGAGGTTCTCCAAGGCCGAGTAGTCGAGCACGACCACCCGTTCGGGGTTTACGGGTACTTCCACGGTTCCCAAGCTATGGGTTATTGTAATCGTTTCTCCCGCGGCGCTTTCTCTCTGCTGTTGATTTCCGGTGCAACCGGATAAGGCCAATACGATGCCTAGCACGAAAAGGGTTATCTTTGTTTTCATATGATTAAAATTATTGACTTTCAAATGTATCATATGGAACTCGCTTTAATCATGTTCTTGTATGAGAATAGTTATCATGCTCGTTTCATATGATTTTGATTTGATGATTTGATAATGTGTTGATTTAATGATTCAATTTTGAAATCTGAAATCTGAAATTTTATTAATTAAAATAGTTACAAATTCTTTTTTTATTCACCTCGCAGATGGTGATGGGCAGGTCGAACACATCTTTCAACACCCGTTCGTTAATGATGCTGTCCGTGGTGCCGTAGTACTTCACCTTGCCATGTTTCAGGGCCACGATATAATCGGAATAGTGCGACGCGAAGTTGATATCGTGCAGCACGATGATGATGGTTTTTTGCCATTCGTCTGCCAGTTGCCTCAACGTTCTCATCGTCTGCACCGAATGCCGCATATCGAGGTTGTTCAACGGCTCGTCAAGCAGCACGTACTCGGTATCTTGCGCCACCACCATCGCCATGTAAGCCCGTTGTTTTTGCCCCCCGCTCAACTCATCGATATAGGAGTCTTCGATCCCCTTTAAATCCATGAACCGGATTGCCCGGTCCACTTTCTCGTGATCCTCCTCGGTGAGCTTGTCTTGCGAATAGGGAAAGCGCCCGAACGACACCAGCTCCCGCACGGTCAGTTTCAGCCGCACGTGATTGGACTGCTTCAAGATGGATAGCCGTTGCGCGAGCACCTTGTTCTTGTAGTCGGCCACGTTCTTCTCATCCACCATCACCAAGCCTCCATCTTGTGCCAGGAGGCGGCTAACGATAGACAGGAGTGTGCTTTTGCCCGCGCCGTTACTCCCTATCAAGGAGGTGATTTTCCCTTTCGGGAACTGCAGGTCAACCCCATCCAGGACTATTTTCTTCCCGTAATGTTTCGATATATCTTTTACTTCAATCATAATTTTCGTACCCTTAATAATAAATACATGAAATAGACTCCTCCCACCAAGTTGATGATAGCGCTCACCGGGGTGGAGAGGTTCAGCACCCGTTCCATCACGAACTGACCGGCGAGCAGGGTAACCGCGGTAACGAGGCAGCAGGCGGCAATAATGACCTCGTGCTTATGCGTTTTAAACAGTTCGTAGGTGAGGTTGGTCACCAGCAATCCCAAGAACGTGATCGGCCCCACGAGCGCGGTGGAAACCGACACCAGTATGGCAATCATCACCAGGAAGAGCTGTACCACACGGTTGTAGTTCACCCCCAAGTTGATTGCTTGATCTCTTCCCAGTGACAGCACGTCGAGGTACTTGGTCATCCGGAAACCGGCAATCAAGATCAGGACAAGAACGATGGCCGAGGGCCACAATAGGTCCCTGTTTATTTTATTGAAGCTGGCAAACATCTTTCCTTGCACGATGAAGTAGTCGTTCGGATCAATCAGCAGTTGCATGAACGAGCTGAGGCTGTTGAACAGCGTGCCCAGTATAATCCCCACCAATAATAGCAAGTAGAGGTTATCTTTCCCTCTTTTGTAGATTAACAGGTAAAGCAAAAACGCGAACCCAATCATGACCAGCACCGAAAGCAGGAAGTTGTCGAGGCTACTCAATACCCGAAAGGTTTGATCGCCGTATATAAAGACGATAACCGTCTGGAGCAACAAGTATACCGACTCGAACCCCATGATGGAGGGAGTGAGTATGCGGTTGTTGGTGAGCGTCTGAAAAGCTACCGACGAGTAAGCCACGCAACAGGAGACCACGAGGATGGTAGCTACCTTTATCCCTCGTAGCCGCAAGGCAAACTCCCAGTTATTTCCCATTTTGTAGAATAGAAAAAGGACCGCCGCCGCCAAGAGCAACATGATCGTGATCAAAAAACTCTTTTTTATACCCTTCATCGCTTCCTAAGTATTAACACGAGAAAAATAACCGCGCCGATGATACTCACCATCACCCCGATAGGAATCTCGTAGGGATAAATCACTATCCGTCCCACAATATCACATACCAGCAAAAAGTTAGCCCCTGATAAAGCCACCAGCGGCAACGTCTTCTTGAGGTTATCCCCGAATATCAAGCTCACCACGTTGGGAACAATCAATCCCAAGAAGGGAATGGCTCCCGCTGTAATCACCACGGCGCTCACCGTGAGCGACACGCAGAATAGGCCGATATTCATGATGGCGCGATAGTTCAGTCCCAAGTTCTTCGAGAAATCCTCTCCCATTCCTATCACGGTAAACTTGTTCGCGTAGATGTACGTGATGGCGATGGCCGGAAGGCTCAGGTAAATCAACTCGTACCTTCCTTGCAAGATGCCCGAGAAGTCACCCATCATCCACGCGTTGGTATCCTGCATGATATTCAGCCGCACCGCGAAGAAGGTAGAGATAGAGCCGATGATGCCCCCGAACATCAACCCCACCAGGGGCACGAACACCACGTTGCGGTAGCGTATCTTTCGCACGATGCTCAAGAAGATGAGGCTGGCAGCAAATGTGAAAAGGAACGCGGACAGCATCTTGAGTGCCGAGCCGGCCGTAGGGATAAATATAAGGAAGATGAGTAACCCCATTTTGGCTGCTTCGAGCGTGCCCGCGGTAGTGGGTGCCACAAACTTGTTCTGTGTCATCTGTTGCATGATCACACCCGAGATGCTCATCCCCACCCCGGCAAGAATCAACGCGACGGTCCGCGGGATCCGGCTGATGGTGATCAGCGACATCTTCTCGGCATCCCACTGCAGGATATCCGTGAGGGTAATATCCGCCACCCCCACGAAGAGGGAAATGACGGAAAAAACGATCAAAATAAGGGTCAGTACAAGCGTCCTCAATCTACCTCCTTTATAACATATTTATAAAACACGGAAGCCGATAAAAAATATTTACCGGACTTCCTATTACAAAACACCTATCGTTACAATAAGTTTTTCCAAGGCTATTTCATACTTTATTAATAAATACCAATAAAATACTGGTCGGCTCCCGTGCCGGTCAGGGTAGCCCCCTTCGTGCCATCCGGGTCAGTGGAGCTCACGTCGTAAATATAAACGTGTCCCTCTTTCCCGATCGGTGCCAACGCGATGTAAAGCTTGTTGCCCCTCACCGGCGCGTTCTGGTACTGCGTGAGCCACAAATCATCCGGCACCTTCAGGTCCACTACCGTCCCGTCATTAAAATCCATACGCGCCAGCTTCCACATGTGCGATGTAGTCTCTCTCCCTTGTGGATCCACCCCGATCACTTTCGACGGTGTGGTCATGTCCTCGTAAGGGATGTATCCGATTCCATCCTTGGCATAGAACCATCCGTTGCTCTTCGACTCCTTGTTTAACTTCTCGCTTAGGTTGAAATCAAACGATTCGTCGTACTGCCCGTCCTTGATCTTCACGATATGCACTTCGTTTTTCTCGGTCTCCGGGTTAACGCCGCTCACCATTTGCAAGATCTCACCCGCTTCGTTCACGTGTTGAGTGGGTGTGCGATACCCGTTTGTGCCCCCCCTCACCTTATCGGTGGTGATTACTGTCGCGTTGCTCAAGTCGTTGTAGTCCACCACCAGTGTGAAGGTCTTATCGGTAACACCATTCTTCGCGGTCGAGGCGTCAAACTTGCTTGCCGCGGCCCCGTAGTAAAGTTTGTCGCCGCTCAACACGGGCGCGTCGATACGCGTGATGTTGTATCCTTGCTCCACCAACTCTTGGTCCATCACCACCTCGATATTATTATTATACCCCTCTTTTAATGTCATAGTTGACAAGTCAAGGATGCCGATGCTTGCCACCACCTTGTGTCCGGTGTAGGTATCACCATCATATTGCGCCTGGCCGCTAATGTAGTGCACCGATCCAATTTGCTCGTTGATCTTGGTGAAACGGGTCGCGGTTGCACCCAGCGGTGTCGCGGTGCCGATGGTTGCCACCTGCTTGTAGAGGTCTCCCCCGTGGTAGGTCAGCTTCTCGATATCGCCCACCGTGTAGTTCAGGCTATAAATTGTGGAACCGTCGGCAGAGGAGAACACGCGTGCGGTACGTGACGACTCCAGTTCCCATCCTTTGGTGGGGCTGATCGCACCTTTCGTGAGATCGGTTACCCCTTGAACCAACGTCGCGGAGATGGATTCCGATCCGTTCGCGAAAGCGATATGGAAATCGCCCGTCACTATTGGCCTTTCCCCTTCAGGTCCATCGCCCGTTGTTTCGCAAGAGACGAACAATGCCAATGCCGTTGCACAGGCTGCTACTGCTGTTTTGAATGTGAAATATTTCATTGTTTTGGACAATTTAAATTGGTTTGAATTAAACACCTATATCGTTAAAAAATAATATGATTATCCGCAGTTATTCCTAAAGAATTTAGCGGGGAAAAGTTATAAATAAGTTTCAAAAACACTTGTGCAATTCACTGATATTCATTATATTTACA
>JBBACU010000014.1:0-14344 GCA_041656815.1 Proteiniphilum sp. | reverse complement strand
CGGACAAGATGCCGTGATCACCGTCTCGGCGCGCACAACCGGCGGGGTCATCCGTCAAATGGCGGCCCAGGAGTTCCGGGTGCGCCCTCTCCCCGACCCCGCCCCGTTTATACAGTACGCCGATGCTAACGGGAATCCGGTAATATTTAAAGGAGGAAGCCTATCGAAGGGCATCCTGATGAATAGCGACGGTATCGAGGCCGCGATCGACGACGGTATCCTCTCCGTGCCGTTCCAAGTGAGGAGCTTCCGCACGGTTTTCTTCGACTCGATGGGAAACGCCATCCCGGAGGTATCCAACGGTAATCGCTTTTCCGAAAGGCAGAAAGAACAGATCCGACGCCTCACGCGGGGAAGCTACTTCTACATCTCGGGCGTACGGGCCGCGGGCCCCGACGGCACGGAACGAGAGATCGCCGTCATGGAAGTTAGAGTTCAATGATGTGATGATGTGATGATGTGATGATGTGATGATTGGTTGGCAACAGCTAAGTATTAAGACATATTACTATGCTCGTGGGGTACCCGGTCGATGAAATAGGCGTGATTTGATAAGCTTGCTTGAATAGCCACGAGTTGGAAAATATTGGTATTGGTGAACGTAGCTTGTTCTTATCAAATAGCCTATGAAGCGATAGCGGGTCACGGAAATAGTAGCAGTCTTAATATTTAGTTGAAAAAAATAGCAAATAAAACTTGAATAAAATATGCGAGCAAGGGTATTATTAATCATAGGGATTCTTTTCGCGGGAGGAGTTGGATCTCTATTTTCACAGGAAACCGCGAGGGAGCGGATAGAGCAACGGCGCCAAAACGAAGCGCGGCAACAGCAAGCCGGCACGGCAAACCAATCTATGCCGGGGAGTAGCCACGTGGACGAGTCGCTTGAAAACGCGAAGTGGTCGCGCGTCATCTACCGCTACCTTGATCTCACGCGAGAGGCCAACGCCCCGCTCTATTACCCGGTCACGCCCATCGAGGGTAAATCGAGCCTCTTTACCCTAATATTCCATCTCTTCCAAGAAGAGCGTATTCCCGTTTATGAGTACCTCGACGGGCAGGAGGTATTCACCGATGAGTACCGCCTCGATTTCCCGGCTTTCTTGGACCGGTTTGGGATCTACCATGAAACAGACGGCGGAGAAATCGTGGTCAACGACGCCGATATCCCCGGCAACGAGGTGTTGGGTTACTTCGTGAAGGAGGCTTATTACGTTGAGCCGGCTACCTCCAGCTTCAAGGTCCGCCCCCTCGCTATCTGCCCTGTCCTCCATCGTGCAGACGACTATGCTACCGAAGCCACCCGCTACCCTCTTTTCTGGATCCCGTACAGTGCACTTGAATCTTATGCGCGGCGTATGCCCATCATGGCTTCCTCCCTCAACAACAGCATGAGCGGTACCGTGGATGATTTTTTTCGGCTGCGAAAATACAACGGGGAGATTTATAAAGCACAAAATCCAAGGAACCTATCCATCTCCCAGTATACTTCCACCCCCGAGGAGGCACAAGCAGAACGGGAGCGGATCGAGCAAGAGCTGATCGATTTCGAAAACCAACTTTGGAAAGGAACACCACCTCCTGCCCGGCAAGACAATCCACGCGTCAGCCGCCGGGGAAGGCAACAGCCCGTTCGCTCGGCAGCCACCACCTCATCCGTTACCATGCGGGATAGGCGGTATTGACAAGGCAAAGAAAAACTTATAACACCGATAATTTGTTATGTAGGGGAACACCCGCGATATCGCGCAACATCAATAAAAATCACACGGTATGCAAGTAGCTGTTTGGGACACCTATGTAACAAAAAAAGACGGCACGGTGATGCACTTCGACATCATTGCCCCGCAAGACATCAGGGATGAAAACCAAATCCACGAGTATGGCAGGGAGTACCTGAAAACGAAAGGACAGGAAGGGCAACCCCTCACTTCCGAAGAGTGCCGGTTTTGCCATATCGAGTCGGTGAACCCGGACAAGGTGGACGAGATCAAGCAAAACGGCTTTTATATTGTCGAGATGGAAAATTGCCACTAAACACGAGGCAGGGCTAACCGGTACATACAGAGAATGTACCCGAAGAAAATGAGTCAGCAAAAAGGAAAGTTCTATGAAATGACAGCAAGCTTCTTCTTCAGGTTGGAGACGGGATAAAGCACGGTTAATATGCCGATCGCGCTCACCACGGCAAAAACCACCAAGATATCGGAGAACTGGACGATTACCGGGTAGGCATCAATGATATAGGCCCCCGGCGTATCGCTCAGGCGGAGCAACCCGAAATGTTGCTGCAGGAGACAAAGAACAAGCCCACCCACGATGCCGGCCACGATGCCGATAAAAGTTATCAGCCACCCCTCGTACAAAAAAACACGAGATACCAGTTCGTTGGAGGCTCCCATGTGCCGGAGGCTCCGGATATCTTCCTGTTTCTCCACGATCAGCATTGATAAAGAACCGACCACGTTAAACACCGCAATCAACAGGATAAACGCCAGGATAAGGAAGGTCACCCACTTTTCGATCTGCAGCATCCGGTACGATTCGCGCTGCTGTTCGAAACGGTCCTCCACGAGGAAGCGGTCTCCCAAAGTGTTTTGCACTTCCCGTTTGACCCTCTTTACCGAAGCATCGGGTGCCAGTTGGATATCGAGGGAGGTCACCTCATCGTCGTAATGAAACAGATCGCGCGCGAGGCCGATGGGTACGAGGGCCATCTGCTCGTCGTGGCGTGGCGAGTTAAGGCTGAAAACACCCCCGATTTGCACGTATCCCCGGTTAAAGGCGGCCGCGGGATTGGCGAGGTTTACCCGTTCGTCCCGTTTGGGAGCGTAAATTTCGATGGGGTTGATAAAGCCGGGGCGAGCACCGAGCGTGACTGCCAATCCCGCCCCGAGGGTGGTATAATCCACCACGTCTTCCCGCAACTTGAACGTCCCGTCCACCACCAGCTTCTCCATATCGGCCATCAGCCGGAACTCTTCCGATACCCCTTTCATCAATACCGGCACCTGGCTATCGTCGAACAAGAAAAGGGCATTCTCCTCCAACGATTCGGAGATCATTTGAATGCCGTCCACCTGCAACGCTTTTTCAAATTCGGGGGTATGCCAATCAAACACCTTGCCTTCCTTCACGGTAATCTTGAGGTCGGGATCGAACGCGTTGAACATCCCCTCCACGATGCCCCCGAACCCGTTGAATACCGATAGCACGCATACCATGGCCATCGTGGCAATGGCGATGCCGCATACCGAAATCAGGGAGATCACGTTAATGGCGTTGTGCGACTTCTTGGAGAAGAGGTACCGGCGTGCTATAAAGAAGGAGACGTTCATACGGGTCAGTCGCCTTTCAAGAGTTTGTCAATATTATCGATGTAATCGAGCGAATCATCCACGTGGAATACCAGTTCAGGGATCACCCGCAGCTGGTTTCTCAGCCGCTTGCCAAGGTTATAACGCACCGTTTTCACGTTGTCGTTGATATTGCCGACCAGTTCTGCTGCTTTTTCAGAAGGAAACACGCTCAGGTGCGCGTGCGCGATTCCGAGGTCGGGAGTCACCCGCACACCGGTTACCGAGATCAACACTCCCGGCATCTTCTTGGCTTCTACTAAAAAAATCTCGCCCAGCTCTTTCTGTATGAGCCGGTTTATTTTTTGTTGCCTGTTCGATTCCATATTCTCTATTTTTTTCGTACCAAGGTTATCCCGTCACGAAGGGGCAAGATTACTTTCTCCACCCGGTCGTCTTTGGCCAACTTTTCATTGAAATCCTGGACCGATCGGGTGGCCTCGTCGTTTCGTTTCGCCGCGTTCAACACCTTCCCGTACCAGAGCGTGTTATCTACCAGCACTACCCCCCCTTTACGAATCTTGGGAAGGAGGAGTTCGTAATGCTCCCGGTAATCTTCTTTATCGGCATCCAGGAACGCCAAGTCGAAACTCTCTTCTGCAAACGTGGGAACAACCTCTCCCGCGTCGCCGATATGGAGGGTGATCTTGTGTCCGTGTTCCGACTCGTTAAAATGGGTACGCAGGAGATCTTCCAGCTCGTCGTTCACCTCGATGGTGTGAAGTTCTCCCCCTTCATCCAATCCTTCGGCAAAGCAGAGCGCGGCGTACCCCACGAAGGAGCCGATCTCCAACACTCGCCTCGCGCCGATCATTCGAGTGAACATCGCGAGGAACCGTCCCTGCAGGTGCCCCGAGTTCATGTTGGAATGCAACATCTTCGCGTGCGTCTCCCGGTCGATCCTCTTCAACAGATCGGGCTCGGGATCGATGTGGGCAACGATATATTCTTCTACACTTTTCACGTTGTAGGGCAATTAATCACGTGTTGCCACGAATTCTACAACATGGCAACCGTGTATATATCAGGTGGTATAGTCGGGCAGGTTATAGCGTTCTTTCGCTTCCAACACCCGCCATGCATCCACGATCTCCAGGTAAGTAGTCCCCCCGGTTTCTCCGAAACTTCCTCCCAGGTAAGCCACCCGGTCCTGCCGTTTGATCAGCTTACTATCAATGAGGCGACGTATGGCTTCCACAAAATAGGCCCTGCGGCTCTCTTTTGTATTTCCATCCCCTTTGCCCTCTTGGAACTCCGCCCAGATGCCGTAGGAAAGCGCGAGTTCGCGCGCGAGCCGCTTGGTGGTGGTGATAGCATAGATAGGGCTTCTTCCCCGGAACGCGGCTAACACCCGGGCAGTCCGGCCGGTGTGGCTATCGGTCACGATCGCCTTCACGTTCAGTCGTTGCGAGGATTTCACTGCCTGTTTGGCCAGGAATTCCGTCACTTCCCGGTCGTCATCCGTGAAAGGTACCCGGATATCATTCTCCGCCAATTTCGTTATCTCTGCTTCATAGGCCGTCTTGGCCATGGTGCGTACCGCTTCTACCGGGTATTTCCCGTACGCGGTCTCGCCGCTCAGCATCACCGCGTCGGTACGGTAATAGATAGCGTTCGCTATATCGGTGATCTCCGCGCGCGTGGGCCGGGGATATTGAATCATGGAGTGGAGCATCTGCGTGGCGACGATGACCGGCTTCTTATGAAAAATGGCTTGGCGGATAAGCACCCGCTGGATGCCCGGTATCTTTTCCTGCGGCACCTCTATCCCGAGATCGCCGCGAGCAATCATAATACCGTAAGCCGTTTCCAGTATCTCGTCCACGTTGTCCACCCCTTCCTGGTTTTCGATCTTGGCGATCACCTTCATCGGGCTCTCCAGTTTGTCGAGGATCTCTTGCACGGCAATCACATCCTCCTTGCTTCGCACGAACGAATGGGCCACGAAATCGACCTCGTTCTTGTCTGCCAAGGCAATAAACTGTTTATCCCTTTCGGTGATTGCCGGCAAGTTGATACGCACGCCGGGGATATTCACGCTCTTGCGGCTCCCCACGACCCCCTCGTTGGTCACGAGGCAAATCAGGTGGTCGTCATGAACCTCAATTACTCTCAAGTCGATCTCTCCATCGTCAATCAAGATATCATCCCCCTCGTCCATCACCTCGGTGATATTCTGGTAGGAGATATAGAGGGTCTCCCGTGACGACACGCCGGCGGGGTCTCCCACCACCTTGATTCGCTCACCCGTTTTCAGCTCGATGGGAGTATCTGCCACCGTGGTTCGTATTTCCGGCCCCTTGGTATCCACAAGGATAGCGATCTCATCGGATACCTCCCGCACGTTCCGGATAATTTTCAGGAATCCTTCCTCGTCCAAATGCGCCGAGTTAAGTCTCACCACGTTCATTCCGGCCTCGTATAGCTCCTTTAGAAACGGAACTTCGCAGCGCTTATCGGAAATGGTGGCAATAATTTTTGTATGTTTATGCATATTTTTTGTTCATTAAAATTAGACTATTTCTGCGCTTGGCATAATCAAAGCAAGCTTTGCTTCTGCTCTTGCTTAAGGAAATAGTTTATTACAATGTAGTAACACTTTACCTCATTTTTTGTTTGTGGACAGGATGGCTTCCACTGCCAGTCGGTACGAATCCAGGCCGAATCCCGCGATCACGCCGAGACAAACGGCCGAGAGCATGGAGTGATGACGAAACTCTTCCCGTGCGCGCACGTTGGAGATATGTACTTCTACCACCGGGGTAGGAACCGCCTTGATCGCGTCGCGGATGGCGACGGAGGTGTGCGTGTACCCTCCCGCGTTCAAAATGATGCCGTCACTTTCAAATCCGGCCTCATGTATCTTGTTGATGATCTCGCCTTCCACGTTCGACTGGAAGTAGTCGATTTCCATAGCCGGGTAGTTTGCCCTGAGATCGCTCAAGTATCCGCCAAAAGTGGTGTCGCCGTAGACACTCGGCTCCCGTACCCCAAGCAAGTTGAGGTTGGGTCCGTTGATGATTTGTACCTTCATGACCATTCACCTAATTTTGACGGCAAAGATACGCAAAATATTCCGGAGATCCGTTTAAAAGATCCGGGGGCATCACCTCGGTGACACCCCCGGAAAAACACGGCGTGTTATTTATTGCCTTATCAGTTCAAATCGTCGGCCGGCTGCTCCTCGGGCAGGGCATACAATGCTTCTGCCATACGCGTGTAGGAGCGGTAGCGCCACTGAGCCGCCTCTCGCGCCGCCTTGAACAGCTCGTCCGCCTCGTGCGGGAACGACTTGATGAGTTGCGTGTAACGCACCTCGCCCATCAAGAAATCCCGGAACTTGCTCCAATCAGGCTCCTTGCTGTCGAGTTGGAAGGGATTTTGCCCTTCATCTTCCAAGCGAGGATCGTAGCGCCAGAGATGCCAGTACCCACTTTCCACGGCCGCTTTCTGCTCCGACTGGGCGTGCCCCATCCCTCTTCTCAGCCCGTGGCTGATACAGGGAGAGTACGCGATCACGACGGAGGGGCCGTTATACGACTCGGCTTCCTTGATGGCCTTCAACGTTTGCGGCTGGCTGGCTCCCATGGCCACCTGCGCCACGTAGACGTATCCATAAGTGGTGGCGATCATGCCGAGGTCTTTCTTGCGGATACGCTTCCCGGCCGCGGCAAACTTGGCCACCGCGGCGATCGGGGTTGACTTGGACGACTGCCCGCCGGTATTGGAATACACCTCGGTATCGAGCACCAGCACGTTGATATCCTGCCCGCTGGCCAGCACGTGGTCGAGCCCGCCAAAGCCGATATCGTATGCCCATCCGTCGCCTCCAAACACCCAGATCGATTTCTTGACCAAGTATTTCTCGAGCGAAAGGATCTCTTTCGCGATGGGGTGGTCGGAATCCGCGATAGCACGCGTTACTTCGGCCGAAGCGGCTTTGGACGCGTCGGCGTCGTTCTTGCCGTCGATCCACGCGCGGAAAGGAGCTTTCTGTTCTTCGGTGAACTCGTTCGACCGGAGCGCCTGGCGCATCAGGTCCTCGATCCGGTTACGCATGCTGGTCTGGGCGATCGCGAAACCGTAGCCGAACTCGGCGTTGTCCTCGAAGAGCGAGTTGGCCCATGACGGTCCTTTTCCTTCCTCGTTCTTGGTGTAGGGCGTCGCCGGCGCCGACGCACCATAGATAGACGAACAACCGGTGGCGTTCGCGATCATCATCCGATCTCCATATAACTGCGTTATGAGCTTAATATAGGGTGTTTCCCCGCAGCCGGAGCACGCGCCCGAGAACTCGAACAGCGGCGTGGCGAATTGCGAGTTCTTCACGTTCAGTTTCACATCTACCAGGTGCGCTTTGCTGGTCACGTTTTCCACCATGTGATCCCAGTTCTTCTGGTTGTCGAGTTGCGTGGCGATAGGCACCATCTCGAGCGCGTTCTGGCCCTTTTTGCCGGGGCAGATGTCCACGCAGTTGCCGCATCCCAGGCAATCGAGCACGTCCACCTGGATGCGGAATCCCATGCCGGCGAACTGCTTGCCCTGCGCTTTCAGGATTTCCACGTCCTCCCCCACTCCTTTTTGCTCCTCTTCATCGAGCACGAACGGACGGATGGTGGCGTGAGGGCACACGTACGCGCACTGGTTGCACTGTATACAGTTTTCGGGATTCCATACCGGAACACTCACGGCCACACCCCGTTTTTCGTAGGTGGTGGTACCCATCTCCCACGTGCCGTCTTCGCGGCCGCTGAAAGCCGATACGGGCAGGTTGTACCCGCGTTGCGCGTTGATGGGGCGCACCACTTCCCGTATAAACTCGGGGGCGTCGTCGGCGGTATCGGCTTCCGCCTGTATCCCGGCCCATTCTTGAGGCACTGCCACCTCTACCACGTCTCCCCCCCGGTCCACGGCGGCGTAATTCATCTTTACCACCTCTTCGCCTTTGCGGCCGTACGAAGAAACAATGAATTTCTTCATCTGCTCCACGGCAAGGTCGTAAGGAATCACGTTGGATATCTTGAAGAAGGCCGACTGCAATATGGTGTTGGTACGGTTACCCAGCCCGATCTCGTCCGCGATCGCGGTCGCGTTGATGATATAAAATCGGATGTTATTCTCCGCGAAGTATTTTTTCACGTGGTCGGGCAGATGGTTCACCACCTCCTCTTTCGACCAGACGGAGTTGAGCAAGAAGGTCCCGTTCTTTTTCAACCCCTTGGTCACGTCGTACAAATGCAAGTAAGCCGGCACATGGCATGCCACGAAATTGGGGGTATTCACCAAATAGGTAGAACGGATGGGGTTATCTCCAAAACGCAGGTGCGAGCAGGTAAACCCGCCCGATTTCTTGGAGTCGTACGCGAAATAGGCCTGCACGTACTTGTCGGTATTATCACCGATAATCTTGATGGAGTTCTTGTTGGCGCCTACCGTGCCATCCGAACCCAACCCGTAGAACTTGGCCTCGTAGGTAGTTTCATCCATGGATACCTCTTCCTTCATCGGTAGCGACTTAAAGGTCACATCGTCCACGATACCAATGGTGAAGTCGTTCTTGGGCAGGCTCATCGACAGGTTTTCGTAGACGGCCAGAATCTGGCCGGGGGTAGTGTCTTTGGACGAGAGCCCGTAGATACCGCCCACCACTTCGGGGGCATTCTCCTTGCCGTAATAGCAATCTTTCACATCCAAGTAGAGCGGCTGCCCCGTGGAACCGGGCTCCTTGGTACGGTCCAGCACGGCGATCCGCTTGGTCGTTTTGGGTACGGCCGACAAGAATGCCTCGGCCTTAAAGGGACGATAAAGGTGCACAGCCACCACGCCCACCTTCTCTCCTTTCGAGGTCAGGTAGTCTACTGCCTCGCGGATGGTCTCGGTGACCGATCCCATGGCGATGATGACCCTTTCAGCCTCCGGATCGCCATAGTAGTCAAACAGTCCATATTTACGGCCGGTAAGGACCGCCAACTTTTCAAGGTATTTCTCCACGATACCGGGCACCTCGTCGTAGAACGGGTTGGATGCCTCCCGTGCTTGGAAATAGATATCGTCGTTTTGCGCGGTTCCCCGGGTCACGGGGTTATCGGGGCTGAGCGCCCGGTCACGAAAGCCTTTCAACGCCTCCGGGTTAACCAGTGGGGCGAGATCTTCGGTAGACAGGGCCTCTATTTTCTGGACTTCGTGTGAGGTTCGGAATCCATCAAAGAAATGCAGGAAGGGCACCCGGCTTTCGATTGACGCCAAGTGAGCCACCGCGGCCAAATCCATCACCTCCTGCACAGATCCCGTGGCAAACATGGCCACCCCGGTAGGCCGGGCCGCCATCACGTCTTGGTGGTCGCCAAAGATCGACAACGCGTGCGATGCCAACGCGCGGGCCGACACGTGAAAGACACCCGGCAACAACTCGCCCGCTATCTTGTACATGTTAGGCAACATCAACAGCAATCCCTGGGATGCCGTGAAGGTAGAGGTGAGAGCACCGGCCTGCAACGAACCATGCATGGCACCGGCAGCTCCTGCCTCCGATTGCATTTCTTGCACCAGCACCGGCTGCCCAAAAATGTTCTTTCTCCCGGCGGCGGCCCACTCGTCCACGTACTCCGCCATGGTAGAGGAGGGCGTGATCGGGTAGATAGCGGCCACCTCGCTAAACATGTAAGCGATGTGCGCCGCGGCTTGGTTTCCGTCGCAGGTTAAATACTTTTTTTGTTTTGTCATAATAAAACGATAGTGTTTTGAATTAATATTGTAATTTTCGTTAATTTCCTGACGCGACTTTCCCGATTTAAACCACGAAATTACTATAAAAATGTGGGAACAACAAACAATGCCCCTGTTTTGTTCAGATTCCCCAAAATTGCCTCCTCCAAATATAAAAAATATATTAAAAAATAATCTTTCACCCGAACCCAACGTTATAGAAGTAAGACATAATGAAAAACGTTTTTGAATAGAATGAAGACAATAATTATCGCTAATCGACTTCCCGTTAAAATAGAACGCGACGACGATGAAGGGTTCTCCATCGCGCGAAGCGAGGGAGGCTTAGCCACCGGGCTTGGATCGTTAGAGACCGACTCCGAGATATATTGGGTAGGCTGGCCGGGCGTGCACACGGAGAACGAAAAAGAGAAAGCCGAGATTACCGAACGGCTGCACGAACTTAATTTCCACCCTGTTTTCTTGTCTGTCGAACAGATTGAGAATTATTACGAAGGGTACAGCAACAGCACCATCTGGCCCCTCTGCCACTATTTCTTCTCGTTCATCGAGTACAAGGCCGAATATTGGGAAGCTTACCAAGAGGTGAACAACCTGTTTGCCCGAGAAGCACTTCCGTTTATTGATAAAGACGATGTGGTTTGGGTACAAGATTATCAACTGATGTTATTGCCCAAGCTCATTCGCGACGAGCTACCGAATGCCAACATCGGTTATTTTCATCATATCCCCTTCCCTTCCTACGAGCTGTTTCGGGTGCTACCCGAACGCGAAGAGGTACTGGAGGGGTTGCTGGGGGCCGACTTGATTGGTTTTCACACGCACGAGTATATGCGCCATTTTATCAGTGCCATTTACCGGGTTCTGGACCTCAATTGCACGCTCGACGAAATTAGCTTGAATAATCGCATTGTGCACGTGGATGCCTTCCCCATGGGAATAAATTACGACCAATACCGATTGGCTCCCAAGCAGCCGGAGGTGATCGAGAAAGCGAAGATACTCGGGCAAGAGCTGGAAAACAAGATAGCCATCCTCTCCGTGGACCGGTTGGATTATAGCAAAGGCATCCTTCACCGGCTGGAGGGCTTCGCGCAGTTCTTAGATAATCATCCCGAGTACCACGACAAGGTCTCCTTGGGCATGATCGTGGTGCCTTCCCGCGACAACGTGGAGATGTACGCCGATCTCAAGACGAAAATCGATCAATCCATCGGGGAGATCAACGGAAAATACTCTAAGCTGGGCTGGACACCCATCTACTATTTTTACCGGAGTTTTTCGTTCGAAGAGTTAATCGCGATGTACGACATCGCCGACATCGCGCTGGTGTCTCCCCTCAGGGACGGCATGAACCTCGTGGCCAAAGAATACCTGGCCACAAAGAGCGAAAAGCCGGGCGTGCTCATCCTCAGCGAAATGGCGGGAGCAGCCATTGAACTGCAGGAGGCGATCATCATTAATCCAAATGACACCGACCAGATCGAAAACGCGATTCTCACGGCCCTCAACATGCCGGAAGAAGAAAAAAAAGAGCGATTAAAGGCCATGCAAAAAAGGATCTCCACGCAAACCGTGCAAAAATGGGCCAACGACTTCGTGAAAGAGCTCCGCTCTATCAAAGCGCAAAACCAGGAGATACTGCAAAAAATCGTGGGTCGAAGACAACTCAACCAGATCAAGAACGCGTACGACGAGGCATCGAGTCGACTGATTTTACTCGATTACGACGGCACGCTCGCCCCGTTCGTGAAAAAACCGGAAGACGCGGTTCCTTCACCGGGGCTATTGGAGCTCTTGAAAAAAATATCCGACGACGAAAAGAACAAAGTAGTGATTAACAGTGGCAGAAACCATCAAGTGCTGGATCAATGGTTCGAGGGATTGGACCTTGATTTCGCGGCCGAACACGGGATGTTCTACAAAGAGGATGGCAAATGGCACAAGAACCTGCAGGAAGAGGTGGTGTGGGACCACGAGATCTTGGACATTATCCAGCATACCATCGACAAGACACCCCGGTCGGGGATGGAACAGAAAGACGCCTCGCTGGTATGGCATTACCGCAACGTGGACGTGTGGCTTGCCGAACTGCGCGCACAACAATTGATCAACGCGTTGATAGGCCCCTGCCGGAGACTCGACCTTCAGATCGTGCCGGGCAACAAGATCGTGGAGATCAAGCCGCCCGATTTTAACAAAGGGAGCGAGGTGCTGCGCAGGCTGGACCAGGCCGACTATGACTTCGTGCTGGCTGTCGGCGACGACACTACCGACGAGGATATGTTCCGGGTGTTACCACCGGATGGCATCAGCATCAAAGTGGGTAACTTCTCGCCGGCCGCGAAATACCGGATCCCATTGCAATCGTCGGTTATTCCTTTCCTTACCAACCTGATTAAATAAGAAACTGAATTTTTTGGTAATGATTATACAGCTAAATCTTTCGACTTCCAATGTTTCGTGACCCGTTCACGATTTACAGGCTATCTGATAAATAACTCGCTGCGCTCAAACAGCTTATCAGATCACGCCTGTTTCATCGAACGGGCCCCCACGAAACATTTATAGGTCTTATATTTAGCCGTATATGAAATATAATAATAAGCTGAATAACATGGAATTTATCGATAATTTAACGGCAGGCAGTTCGCTGCGCTACCTCTTTATTGCCCTCCTATTCATTGCCCTGTTTGTCGTGCTGGTCGCGATATTCAACTTCATCATCAAGAAATGGAGGCAGCGGGCGCGTAGAAGCAAGAGCCTGGTAGACGATTTTATTGTCCGCCTGTTCCGGGTACCGGGTATCTGGATCATCTTCTCGGTGATGCTCCACCTCTTCAGTTCATTCCTGAAAGAAGATGAAAACACGTTTGCTACTTTCGAGAAAATCAGCCGCATCATGCTCATCCTGACCATCGGTTGGCTTATCATACAGGTGGTTCGCGGCCTTTTTCATTACTGGCAAAGACGGTTCGACATCACTAACCCCAACAATCTGGAGGCACGCAAAAGGCTGACCCAGATGAGTATGGTGGAGCGGATCGTGATTATCACCGTTGCTTTTATCTTTGTCGCGATCGCGCTGATGACGATCGACTCGGTGAGGCAGCTCGGGGTGAGCCTCTTGGCCTCCGCGGGGGTGGCGGGAATCATCATCGGTTTTGCCGCGCAACGCAGCTTCGGCCAGATTTTCTCCGGCATCCAGATCGCGTTCACCCAACCTGTCCGGCTGGACGACGTGGTGGTGATCGAGGGCGAATGGGGACGCATCGAAGAGATCAATATCACGTATGCCGTGGTGAAAATATGGGACGAGCGGCGCCTTATCGTCCCCATCGATTACTTCTTGAATAACCCCATACAGAACTGGACACGAACAAATTCCGACATCTTGGGCACGGTGTTTCTCTACGTTTCATACGACCTTCCTTTGGAGCCGCTACGCGAAGAGTTGGCCCGTTTGGTGAAAGACGACCCCAACTGGGACGGGAGGGTGCAAAACATCCAAGTAACCGAGAGCAAGGAGTGGTACAAGGAGATCAGGGTGTTGGTCAGCAGCACCGACTCTTCCAAGAACTGGGATTTGCGGGTAGCGGTTCGCGAGAAACTGATCGACTACATCAACGAGCATTATCCCGGTTCGTTCGCCAAGATCAGCGGGGCAAACCAAAACAACGCCAAGGGCGGTAATGGCAACGGCAACCGGGAGAGCGTTTCGAGAGAGGGTACTCGCGGGCAAGGAGAACTCCCTCGCTAAAAATCGCATCAGAAGCTACACCTACAAGCAACTGACCAAACATCCCGATCGTACAAGTGATACGCGTGCAACGTTTTAGGGCCGGATAAACTTCGACAGCTGCTTCTCTTCCGAGAAGAGCACCGCGGTATTGATGAAAGCCAAATGGGAGTATGCTTGCGGGAAGTTACCCAGTTGTCGCTTGGTTTGAAAGTCAAGGTCCTCGCTATAGAGTCCCACGTGGTTGGAGTACGAGATCATTTTTTCAAATATTTCCCTCGCTTCCTCTTTCTCCCCGATCACGAAAAGCGCGTCAATCAGCCAGAACGTGCAGATGGTAAAGGAAGAGGTAGGTACCCCGAAGTCGTCCTCTGCCTTATATCGGTACATCAATCCTTCGTGATAGAGGTTCTCTTTCGTGGCTTTCACCGTTTTCACGTACCGTTCATCGTCGGCTTCAATAAAATCATAAAACTGCATCAAGAGGAGTGAAGAGTCGTAATCGGTATTTTCGTATGCTTGC
>JBBACU010000013.1:0-14668 GCA_041656815.1 Proteiniphilum sp. | reverse complement strand
GATGGGTGGTTTTTTTAATTAACGTTCGTTAGTTGTTTTTACGGGGAATGAGACCTTTTCTTTCGAATATATCTTTTTATATTTGCAATGTGACAATCGTCTTTCATTCAATGGAAAGGAAGACGGCTGACATTTAACACAACAAAAGTCATCGCTTATGAAGACAAAAATTTCTTTCGAAAAACAACTATTAAGTCTGCAGGACAACATGTTTAATTTCGCGTTAACATTGACTGCCGATCGAGAAGAGGCAAAGGATCTTTTGCAAGAAACCACGCTTCGAGTATTGGACAACAGAGAGAAATATTATGAAAATGTGAATTTCAAAGGGTGGGTTTTCACCATCATGCATAATATTTTCGTGAACAACTATCGCAAGATCGTTAGAAGCCAAACCATTATCGACAAAACGGAAAATCTCTACCACCTTAATTTGCCCCAGGATTCCGGGTTTGATACCCCCGATGGAGCGTATACCATCAAGGAGATCAATAAGGCCATCAACAGTTTTACCGACGAATACAAGGTGCCTTTCTCGATGCACGTGTCGGGGTTTAAGTACGAAGAGATAGCCACGCATTTGAAGTTGCCCATCGGAACGGTAAAGAGCCGGATATTCTTCGCGAGGAAAAGGCTTCAGGAGCTACTCAAAGATTTTAGGTATTACGCGGAGTAAGACGCGCTGTAATAATAAAAAGCAAAAACCTCTATCCACACCGGATAGAGGTTTTTGCTTTTACAGGAGTCCCTAAGGCGGGGTAATCAATTAACTGATCGTTACTTGGAATTCTTAGGAATCGTAAAATCTTTCGGGTTTCTTACTTTCTCCCGGGTTAACGCCAGTTCGAGTACTTCCCTGACATCCCCCACGTAGTGGAACGTGAGTCCCTTCACGTATTCCGCTTTGATCTCGTCCACGTTCTTCCTGTTCTCCTTGCACAGGATAATCTCCTGGATGCCGGCCCGTTTGGCGGCTAATATCTTTTCACGGATGCCACCCACGGGAAGCACCTTGCCGCGGAGGGTGATTTCGCCGGTCATTGCCAGGCCGGCCCGTACCTTTCGTTGGGTATAAACGGAGGCAAGCGAGGTAATCATGGTGATCCCTGCCGAGGGACCGTCTTTCGGGATCGCTCCTTCCGGCACGTGCACGTGCGTGTTCCAGTGTTCGAACACCTCCGGGTTGATTCCCAGCTCTTCGGCGTGCGAGTGGATGTACTCCATGGCCAGCATGGCCGACTCTTTCATTACCTCCCCCAGGTTCCCGGTAAGGGTGAGCTTGGCTCCTTTGCCGCGGCTGAGGGAACTCTCCACGAAGAGAATCTCCCCGCCCACGGCTGTCCATGCCAGTCCCGTTACCACCCCGGCGTATTCGTTGCCTTGGTACCGATCCTTGGAATATTCTTCCACGCCCAAGTACTCTTTCAGCTGGTTTACTTTAAGGGATTTGGGATACTCTTCCCCCGCGGCCAAGCGACGGGCCACCCGGCGCATGATCTTGGCAACTTTCTTGTTCAGCTCCCGCACGCCCGACTCCCGGGTGTAATCTTCGATAACCCTCTGCAGGGTGGGCTTGGGAATTGAGAAGGCCCCTTTGGGTATGCCGTGGTTTGCCAGTTCCTTGGGAACAAGGTGGCGATGGGCAATCTCCACCTTCTCTTCGGTGATATAGCCTCCCACGTTGATCAGCTCCATGCGGTCGAGCAATGGCTGAGGGATCGCGTTCAGGTTGTTGGCGGTAGCGATGAAAAGCACTTTCGAGAGGTCATACCCGATGGAGAGGTAGTTGTCGTAAAACGAGGAGTTCTGCTCCGGGTCGAGCACCTCGAGAAGTGCCGAGGAGGGATCTCCCCGGAAATTGCTGCCGATCTTATCCACCTCGTCGAGCACGAACACGGGGTTGGATGAGCCCGCTTTCTGTATGCTCTGGATAACCCGTCCGGGGATGGCACCGATATAGGTGCGGCGATGTCCCCGTATCTCGGCCTCGTCGTGCAACCCCCCGAGCGATACGCGCACGTATTTCCGGTTTAGCGCTTCGGCAACCGATTTGCCCAGGGAGGTTTTCCCTACCCCTGGGGGGCCGTAAAGACAGAGGATGGGCGATTTAAGGTCGCCCTTCAACTTGAGTACGGCCAAGTGTTCGATGATCCGCTCCTTCACTTTTTCCATGCCGAAGTGGTCACGGTCGAGCACCTTCTGGGCGTTCGCGAGGTTGAAGTTGTCTTTGGTGTACTCTCCCCACGGAAGGTCTAGGATGGCCTGGAGGTACCCGAACTGCACGGAGTAGTCGGGCGACTGCGGGTTCAAGCGCTCCAGTTTAGTCACCTCCTTTTCGAATGTTTCGGCCACCTCGGCACTCCATTTTTTCTTCTTCGCCTTCGCGCGAAACTCGTCGATTTCTATCTGTTGCGTGTTGCCTCCCAGCTCCTCTTGGATGGTCTTGATCTGCTGCTGCAAGAAATACTCTTTCTGTTGCTGGTTGAGATCCTCGCGCGTCTTCATCTGGATGTTCATCTTGAGCTCCAGCATTTGTGATTCCCGGTTGAGGATCATGAGAAGACGGTATGCTTGTTCTTTTTCGTCGTTGATGCTGAGCAGTTCTTGCTTCTCCCGGCTGTCGATGGGCAGGTTGGTGCCGCAATAGCTGATCAACATGCCGGAAAATGCTTCACTGCTGATGGTTTGCAGCAATTCTCGAGGCGGCTCGCCCAAGAGGTGGAGCATGTGTGTCATCGCGTCGCGAATCGAGTCGAGAATGGCGTTGAACTCCTTGTCTTCCTTGGATGCCGGGATATATTCCCGGATCTTGTAGGTAGCCGTCATGTAGGGTTCGGTACGGGCTATCTCGAGCCACTCGAAACGCTTCTTGGCCTGCACGATGATGCTGTAGTTGTTGTCGGCCAACTCGATCACGCGCAGCACCTCGGCAATCACGCCCATGGGGTAAAGCTCTTCGGGGGCGGGATCCTCTACCGAGGTGTCTCGTTGGCATACCAACCCGATGTATCGTTGTTTTGATCCCAGCGACTTCACCAGGTCGATTGATCGCTTCCTTCCCACCGCGATGGGGAGGGTGCTACCCGGAAATACAATGGTGTTACGCAAGGGGAGCAGGGGCAATGTCTTTTTCAGGAGGGATTCATCCATTTCGGTATTACCGTCGATAAAATCCGTGCCGATAAACGAGATGACCTCTCCGTGGGAATCATCGCCGCCCAATGTATGTCTTTTGAATGGATTCATTTTCATCTTTTTCGTCTTCCAAACGGAAAAATGGTTACTTTTGTTTGTTGTGTAAGCAATAATTGTTCAAAATCCGTGCCAAACCGGTGAAAGCGGAAAGAGGGAATAAACCCGTTGAAATAAGATGCCGCATCGGATTTTTTTCAGAAAAAGGGAATGAACTTTTCTTATGCTGACATAATGGCGGTCGAAGGGTCGGGTTTATAAAATTATTTTCATTGTGTCCATGATATTGGAAATATATTTAATATATTTGCGATTGAAAGGGGTAAAGGAGTCATTAATCAGGGGTTTATTCCCCGAAAGAACAATAAATAGATGCAAAAATTAATCACAGTCAGTCTGGCGCTTTTTTTAGCTCTCTTGCCTGTTTCAGGAGCGGATACCATCCAAGTAAAGCAAACCCGGATCCCTGTCTTGGTGGATAGGTCCGATAACGTGCTGTTTTACTTGCGTGTTGATGCACGGGAGGCGGAAGAGCTGAGCGAGCTGACCCTTCGGTTTTCGGCTCAAGTAAATTTAGAAGAGATAGAGGCAGTGAAGCTTTATTACAGTGGCACAGAAGCTCCCCAGCGATTCGGGCAGGTGCACTACGCGCCGGTGCAGCAGTATGTGTCGAGCCATACCCCGGGCATGACACGCGCTGCTAACCCTTCTTATTCGCGAAAGGTGGTGGAGGTGTCCAAGCCGGGCAATGAGGTGGTCATGTCGCCCAACTACTCGCTTTTCCCAGGGATTAACTACTTTTGGGTGAGTTTGCAGACGCGCCCCGACGCGTCGCTTTTGTCGACGATTGATGTGGAGATGACCTCCGCCAAACTAGACATGGAGCAGGCTCCACTGGAGTTCGCGACGGAGAGAGCGCCTCACCGTACGGGTGTTGGCGTGCGCCACGCGGGAGATGATGGCTCGGCGGCCTACCGCATCCCGGGGTTGGTTGCTTCTAAGGCAGGCACCCTGCTGGGGGTTTACGATGTGCGCTACAATAGCAGCGTGGACCTGCAGGAATACGTGGACGTGGGGTTAAGTCGCAGTGCCGACAAGGGACAAACGTGGGAGAAAATGCGATTACCCCTCAGCTTCGGTGAATACGGGGGCATGCCCAGAGCCCAGAACGGGGTGGGGGACCCGGCGATCCTCGTGGATGATGTGACCGGTGCCATCTGGATAATCGCGGCATGGACACACGGCATGGGGAACGGGAGAGCGTGGGTAAACTCCATGGATGGGAATAGCAAGGAAACCACCGCGCAGTTAGTGCTCACCAAGAGCACCGACGACGGCAAAACTTGGTCGGCCCCGATCAATATCACTGAACAGGTGAAGGATCCCTCGTGGAACTTTTTGCTACAAGGCCCGGGCATGGGTATAACCATGGCTGACGGCACGTTGGTGTTCCCGGTCCAGTATATCGACTCGGCGCGGATGCCGCACGCGGGAATCATGTATAGCAAAGACCGGGGCGAGACATGGGCCATTCATGAACCTGCCAGATCCAATACCACGGAGGCACAAGTAGCCGAGGTGGAACCCGGTGTCTTGATGCTGAACATGCGCGATAACCGCGGTGGTAGCAGAGCCATCTTCGTGACAAGAGACTTGGGGAAAACATGGACAGAGCATCCTTCGTCAAGGAGCGTTTTGCAAGAACCGGTCTGTATGGCCAGCTTGATTGCCGTGAAGTCAAGCCAGAACGTGCTCGGAAGAGATATCCTGCTCTTCTCGAACCCTAACTCGACTAAACACCGCAATATGATCACCATCAAAGCTAGCTTGGATGGAGGGCTAACGTTTCCCGAAGAGCACCAGGTGCTATTGGATGAGGATTTTGGATGGGGATATTCCTGCCTGGCGATGATCGATCGCGAGACCGTGGGTATCCTCTACGAGAGTAGCGTGGCGCACATGACCTTTCAGGCCGTGAAGCTAACCGATATCGTGAAAGGCGTGAAATAATACAAAACCCTGCCCGCTATGCATCCTATTGTTTTCTACGACGGCGAATGCGGCCTCTGTAACTACTGGGTACAGTGGGTCTTGGATAGGGATGCCGGGCGGGTCTTCCGTTTCGCGGCACTGCAGTCTCGTTTTGCCGAAGAGCTCTTTGCCGCGTTCAATCGCGAACACTCTACGCGTTCGTTGGTTGTCATGAAAAGCAACGGGGAGTTTCTCTCCCGATCAAGGGCAGTGGCGTATCTTTTTTCTCGGTTGAGTCCGGGGAGTTTCTTTTACCACCTGCTAAGGATCACTCCGCGCTTTCTGTCGGATATTGGTTACGAGGGGATTGCGGCCACGCGAAGAGTGACGCGGCGAAACAAGTGCCGGTTATTCACGCGTGAAGAAAGGGCTTTTTTCTTGAACGATACAGATTATTCGCGGTGGGCCGCGAGCAATATTCATCCAAAAAAGCAGGATTCATTTCCGCGTGAAGGTAAAAAATTGTAATTTTGGCGTTTTAAAATTCCCGAATAGTGAAAGATACGATCACCATCAAGGACAAACAATTTGAATTGTTTATTGAGCAAGAAGTCATTGAGCAGGGTATAAAGCGCGTGGCCGACCAAATGAACGCGGAACTGGATGGGAAGAATCCCCTTTTCCTCGCCGTGTTAAACGGAGCCTTCATGTTTGCCGGGGAGCTCATGAAGGAGGTTTCCGTGCCGAGTGAAATCACATTCGTGCGGCTTGCCTCGTACCAGGGCACGGCCACCACCCATCGCGTGCAGGAAGTGCTGGGGCTGAACGAGAGTATCAGAGGGCGTTCTGTGATAGTGGTGGAAGATATCGTGGACAGCGGGAATACGATGGTCGCGCTTATTGCCGAATTGATGAAGCACGAGCCCGCCGAGGTGAAGATAGCCACGTTGCTCTTTAAGCCGGCGGCGCTGAGGCAGGATATTACTCCCGACTGGGTAGCGTTAGAGATTCCCAATGATTTCATCGTGGGATACGGGCTGGATTACGATGGGTACGGGAGGAACCTGAAAGATATTTATAAAGTGAAATAATCGTCCCCGGGAACTCGGGATAAAGGATAAACTAATTTAAAATCCTGTTTTTTTCCCATTTTTATCCATGAAATGAAGCGTTATATTAAAATAATAGCTATTTTTGCAATCAAGAGGACTGGTAAGAACGTGAATTGATAACATTAATGCACGATGAACAAGAAAGATGAAATAAAAAAATCGTCGAAAGCGAACTTGGAAAGCCATCGCGGAACCTACTTCCTGATGGGAGTGGTGGTAGCCGCTGCTGTCCTGTTCTTTGCTTTCGAGTGGTCAACCGACACTAGAAAACTGGACGAGACGGTTCTCGTGCAGGACGTGTTGGCCGAAGAAGAGATCGAGATTACTCGTCGGGAGCCCACGCCTCCTCCACCCCCTCCTCCACCGGAGCCCGAAACGCCCGAGATCATCGAGGTGGTAGAAGAGAAAGTGGAGACAAAGTTTGACATCCAGGTGGAAGACGACCAATCTCAACGACAAATCCAAACCTATGTTCCGCCTCCTCCCCCCAAGCCTAAAGAAGAAGAGGTGACGGAAGAAATCTTCGTGGTAGTAGAACAGCAACCCGAGTTTCCAGGTGGAAACGCTGCCATGATGAAGTTCTTGAGCGACAATATCCGGTACCCGGTTATCGCGCAGGAGAACGGGATTCAAGGACGTGTTATCTGTAACTTCGTGGTGGAGAGGGATGGAAGCATTACCGACGTGCAGGTAGTACGTGGGGTAGACCCTTCGCTTGACCGGGAAGCGGTGCGGGTAATCCAGCAGATGCCTCGCTGGGCACCGGGAAAACAACGGGGTTCGGCCGTACGCGTCCGCTTTACATTGCCCGTGGTATTCCGTTTACAGAACTAACATAGGTGTATGAACGATTAAAAAGCTGCTTTTGAAAAACGAGAGCAGCTTTTTTTTTAGGTTTTACACGCTTCATATCGACGCGACGAAGCGTGGTTCCTGTTTGCCGTTCCGGCACCAAGGCATGACTCCTTAAACCCATTACGTGTTCATGATCGATAAAATTTCTATACTCGAGAAAAAAATCGGAGAAGCCGTGGCCCGCGTTGGGGCAGAAGAACATCCCGGCGCCCTATTCGACCCCGTGAGGTATACCCTCTCGATGGGTGGCAAGCGGATCAGACCCGTGTTGGCGCTACTGGCAGCCGAACTGTTCGGGAAAGACCCGGACGTGGCTATTGCCCCCGCGGTGGCCGTGGAGATATTTCATAATTTCTCGCTGGTGCACGACGACCTCATGGACCGGGCCGACATGAGAAGGGGGCACCCCACCGTGCATAAAAAATGGAATGCCAATACCGCCATCCTCTCCGGCGATGCCATGGTAATCGAGGCATACAAGTACATAGCCCGGGTACCTCACGCGCATCTGCCGGCTATACTGGATGTTTTCTCCACGACCGCCATGGAAATTTGCAAAGGGCAGCAGTACGACATGGATTTCGAGCAGCGAGAGGATGTCACGGAGGCCGAATATCTTGAGATGATTCGATTGAAAACAGGCGTGCTTTTTGGCTGTTCATTAAAAATGGGCGCCATCATGGCCGAGGCACCTCCCACGGAGGCGGACGCGCTATACAATTATGGGATCAACTTGGGCTTGGCATTCCAGTTGAAGGATGATCTTTTGGACGTGTATGGCGATCCGGCTACATTCGGGAAAAAAATAGGGGGAGATATCCTCTGCAATAAAAAGACCTACCTGCTCATAAAAGCATTGAAAAACTCGAATCCCGAGCAAAGAGAGGAACTTGCCAAGTGGTTGCAAGCAACGAATTATAACCCTGCCGAGAAAATTGAAGCTGTTAAAAAAATATACGATGAATTAAATTTGAAAGCCGTCGCGGAGAATCTCATCGAAAAGTATTATCTTGCGTCTTTGGAATGTCTTTCCGCCATTCATGTGGCGGACGATCGCGAACAAGCGCTGATCTCCCTGTCAAAGAACCTCATGTACAGGGAAAAATAGACGCCGCGTTTAAATGTCTAACTTTAGTGAACTTCACTTATATGCCCTATCGAAGATTGCCCAATACGGATGCCGCACGCGTGAAAGCACTGAAAACAGCCATAGACAAATCTGTCAATGCCGATTTTCAGGAACTGCTGGTCTCGCATAGCGTGTTGAAAGAGGCTAAAAAAACCCTTTCCCACTTCGAACGTCTTTGCACAAAGTACCAGCAGTTGCATGAAACACAAGTGAAGGCTAACAAGAACTTTTTGGGGAAGGTTAAAAATGCCCGGATGTATATTTCTCATTTCGTGCAGGTGCTTTACATGTGCGTGATGCGTTCCGAGATCAAGGAGGAGCATCTTGAATTATACGGTTTACAGGATGCAGGCATGGTTGTGCCGGATCTTACTTCACACGAACAGTTGCTGGAGTGGGGCGATCATATTATCAAGGGAGAGAACGAGCGCGTCTCCCGCGGCGGAGTACCCATCTACAATCCGTCTATCGCGAAAGTAAACGTGATGTATACCTTGTTTAAAGAGGGTTACCAGACACAGAAGCTTCATCAAAAGGCCACCGCGCGCGTACTAAACGAAGTAGCAGAGTACCGGGAAATGGTAGATAAGATAATTTTCGAGATATGGGAAGAAGTGGAGAACAAGAACCTGCAATTTCCCCCGGAGCAACGCGTAGCGAGGAATCGCGCCTACGGCATTGTTTATTACTATAGAAAAGGAGAGGTGGCAGAATGAATATCATTGACACGCATGCTCACCTATTTGTTGAAGAGTTCGACGAGGATTTAGATGATGTGGTGTCTCGTGCTAAACAAGCGGGAGTAACGAAAGTCTTGTTGCCGAATATAAGCGAAGCAACCTTGGTTAACTTGAAGCGATGCGCTGCTCGTTACCCTGGTTTTTTCTATCCCATGATGGGGTTACACCCTACCAGCGTGACAAAGGAGTGGCGTGGACAACTCGATGAAGTATACGCGGAATTGATACGGGGAGAATACATCGCCGTGGGAGAGGTGGGGATTGACCTGCACTGGGATGATTCGCTGAAAGAGGAACAGGTGCAGGCATTCGAAACCCAACTAGAGTGGAGTAGGGAACGCGACCTGCCTTTGTCGATCCATTTCAGGAATGCCGCGAAAGAAGTGGTAGAGGCTATCCGAAGGGTAGGCGAGAACTCGCTTCGAGGGGTCTTCCATAGCTTCGGGGGTGACCGGGAGGAGTTGGACCTGATCATGTCATTGGATAATTTCTTCATCGGTGTGAACGGGGTGGTGACCTTTAAAAACTCGGGAGTGGCCAACACGCTGCGGCACTGCCCGTGCGACAGGGTGGTCGTGGAGACCGACGCACCCTACTTGGCACCGGTGCCTTACCGGGGAAAAAGGAGCGAATCCAGCCATCTCACGTATATTGTACGCAAGATAGCCGAGGTGTGGGAGGTCGACGCCTCGCTCGCGGCAACCCTCACCACCCGCAACGCGCGCAGGTTGTTTGGGGTGCAAGAATGAGTTGCAGTATCCGGAAAAAACCGATTTTTCACGGGCGATTTAACAAAAATGCCTGTTTGATTAAAATAAATCGTGACAGAAATAGTATATAATCGATAAATTCAGTAATTTTGCCAACTAAAGTGGAGCGGGAACGATATTTTTTGTAATTTGCACCCCGTTTACGAGGGTGTCTCTAATTGGAGAGGTGCTCGAGTGGTTGAAGAGGCACGCCTGGAAAGCGTGTATACGCCAAAAGTGTATCGCGGGTTCGAATCCCGCTCTCTCCGCTCCCTGATTAAAAAAAAATAAAAGTGAAAGTCATCGTTTAAAATAAATATACTTGAAACTAAGACAGAATAAAACGAACAAATCAAAAAATCATTAATCACAAAATTGAACACACAATGAAAAAGTTATTCGCAATTTTAGCAATCTTCGGAGTGATGTCCGTGGGATTGTCATCGGTTCTTTTCGCGCAGGAAACCACTCCAGAGGAAGCCACCGAGCAAGTAGCCGCCACACCGGTTGAAACTGCTCCCGTGGTTGTTCAAGAAACAGCAGGCGGGGCACATCAGGCGCTTAAAGTGAAATTCATCGAGGGAGGCGCGGGGTTTATGAGCTTGATTGCTATTTGTTTAATCCTTGGCCTTGCTTTCTGTCTCGAGAGAATTATCTACTTGAGCTTGGCGGATGTTGATCCCGACGCTTTTCTGAACAAGGTAGGAGACGCGCTTGATAGAGGTGACGTTGAGGGAGCGAAAGATATTGCTCGCGATACCAGGGGGCCCGTGGCTTCTATTGTCTATCAGGGTCTCCTCCGGTTAGATCAGGGTGCCGATGCCGTGGAACGCTCCATCGTGAACTACGGGGGGGTACAGTCCGGGTTGCTGGAAAGAAATCTTTCGTGGATCACGCTGTTTATCGCTATCGCCCCGTCGCTCGGTTTCTTGGGAACAGTAATCGGAATGGTTATGGCGTTCGACGATATCCAGAGAGCGGGTGATATGAGCCCCACCATCGTGGCAGGGGGTATGAAGGTGGCGTTGATCACGACCGTGGGTGGTCTCGTGGTGGCCATTATCCTTCAAATTATCTACAACTACATACTTTCCAAGATGGAAGGCATCCTTAACAAGATGGAAGATGCCTCGATCACCTTCCTTGATCAGGTGATTAAATACAACGTTAAATACAAAAACTTGTAATTAGTATGGCAGTAACAAAAATACACAGAACCTCCCGTACCACACTTATTATAGGGGTGATTATCTCTATCGTGGTGATGGGATTGTTCTACTTTGGAGGGCAAGCCGCGCCGAACGAGTTGGTCGCGGGTGATTTGAGTCAGCCTAAATTCACGGACATTGTATTATACTGGATGTACGCTTTGTTGGCCATCACCGTGGTGGTTCTCATCGGATTTGCCATCGTGGGCCTTTTCAGGGGATTAAAAGAGAACCCGAAAAAAGCCCTCGGGGGGGTAGTGGCATTGCTTGCATTGGCCGCGTTATTGGTAATCACCTATATCATGGGTGACGGCACCCCGTTGAATATCCCAGGGTACACCGGAACCGATAACGTTCCCCCCATGTTAAAATTGACAGACATGTGGCTCTATAGCATTTATTTCATGTTCGTGATTACATTGCTGGCCATGATCGTGTTTCCCTTGCTTACAAGGAAAAAATAATCGACTCGTCGAGGAATCAAATTAAAGAAAGGTAAAATTTTTATGGCAAAATCTCAAAGAAAGGTTCCGGCACTCAACGCGAGTTCCATGGCTGACATTTCTTTCCTGTTGCTGACCTTCTTCTTGCTTGTTTCGAACATGGACGTCGATTCGGGGTTGGCGCGCCGCTTGCCACCACCCCCGCAAACAGAAGATGACACCTCGGTAGAGGTACAGCGGAGGAACCTGTTGGTCGTGCTGGTCAACGCGCAAAACGAGACGATGGTGCAGAACCAACAGAACAGCGAGTGGTATGCCAACGAAGCGGAATTACGCGGGGCAGGCGGGAAAGTGTCGCTGAAAGACAAGGTGAAAGAATTTGTTCTAAACACCTCGAACAGCAACGAGCTACCCGAGCTGGAAGAAGTGGATTTCGGAGCACCTATAGGTATCGTGCCGGTGACGGCTGCTCACGTGGTTTCCATTCAGAATGACGCGACCACGAGTTACAAGGCCTATATCGCCGTGCAGAATGAAGTGGTTAGGGCGTATAACGAGTTGAGGGAAGAGGGAGCAAGAAAATATTTCAACACCTCTTACTCCGACTTGACGGAAGATCAACAACGCCAGATCAATGAGCTCTATCCCCAGCGGATTTCCGAGGCGGAACCAAAAAATTATGGAGAAAATTAGATATGGGAAAGTTTAACAAGAGCGGTGCGCGGGAAATGCCCGAGATGAACACGTCATCCATGCCTGACATCGTTTTCGCTATATTGTTCTTCTTTATGGTGACCACGACGATGCGTAGCGAAGAGGTGCTCGTTCGGATAAAACTTCCTACCGCTTCCGAAGTACAGAAACTGGAAAAGAAGTCGTTGGTATCGTATATCAACATCGGTGCCCCTATGGATACCCGCTTGGGTACCGGAACACAGATGCAGTTGAACGACCGTTTCGCGCAAGTATTCGAAATTCAGGATTACATTGCCCAAGAGAGGGCCAGTATGAGCGAGGCCGACCAGCAACTGATGACGGTATCCATCAAAGCGGACGAAGATACCCGCATGCAGTATATCACCGACGTGAAGCAGGCTTTAAGGCAGGCATACGCGTTGAAAATCAGTTACTCCGCGCGTTCGCCGGAAAACTGATGCAGGGATAACAAGAGGATTATCTAAAAAGGGGTATGACACGATCATGCCCCTTTTTCAAGTTTTGGACTTTCAGGCTGCTTCACCTGTTGTCACGCTTTCCTTTTTTTCCGGTACGCTTGATCGTGACCCGCTTTAACCCACTCCATGACATTTGCCGGCGGACGTTTCGCGAGCAACTCTTGCTTCATGAAATCCATGTAAGGCATCACGTGCGTGAAAAATTGGTAGTAGCCTTGGCAGAGGTAATTCAACCCTTCGTTGCCATACTTGTCCTGGATAAACCGGTTCTTCGGGCACTCCCCGTAACAAGCAAACAGCACGGGGCATTCGCGGCACTGTTGAGGGAGGGTGTCGAACTTGTCATTCCCGAATTTTAACTGTTCCTCGGAATACATCATCGAGGTGAGCGTGTTGGAGTAAATATTCCCCAGACGATACTCGGGAAACACGTAGTGGTCGCACGAGTAAACGTCGCCGTTAAACTCCATGGCCCCGGCATGGCCACACGTTTTTGCCATGGTGCAAACGCCCGGTTGCTCACCCACCCAGTTGGCCAGCGTGGAGTCGAATATCTGGATAAACATTTTGCCCACGTCCTGCTTTACCCACTCGTCGAAAATGGCGCAGAGGAACTTCCCCCATTTTTCCGCGGGCACGGTATAAGGCGCCAATTCTACCTCGTTGAACGACTCTTTTGCCGTGGCGAGCTTGAGCAGGGAAGGGGCTTTCCGTATCCGTTCCACGATGGGAGTGAACTGCACGTACTGGCATCCGATCTCCTTGAAAAAACGATAGAATTCCAAGGGATAGTCCACGTTGTAATCGTTCACTACTGCCATGCAGTTAAACTCCACGCCGTGCTTTTTCAGCAACTCGATTCCTTTCATTACGCGGTGGAATGAGGGGCGCCCCATCTTGTCGCGGCGATATTCGTCGTGAAAACCTTGCGGGCCGTCGATCGAAATCCCCACCAGGAAATTGTTCTCCTTGAAGAAAGCGCACCAAGCGTCGTTGAGCAAGGTGCCGTTGGTTTGGATGGAGTTGTCGATCTGTCGCCCCCGGGCGTACTTCTTTTGTAGTTCCACCGCTTTCTTGTAAAACGAGAGCGGACGCATTAAGGTCTCCCCGCCGTGCCAAGTGAACATCACCTGCGGCATGGTTTGTGACTCGATGTATTGTTGGATGAACCGCTCGAGGAGCTCTTCACTCATCACTTGGTTCTTTTTTTTATAGAGATGCTCCTTCTCCAAGTAGTAGCAGTAGTCGCAGTCCAAGTTGCACTTGGAGCCTACAGGCTTAAGCATCACGTACATGGGTTTTGCGAAAGGCGCGAAAGTTGACATATCAATAATATTTATCAAACAAAGATAAACAATTAGGGTAACCAGGTGGTTTATTTTAGATAATTTGAGAAATTAATCGCGGTATTTTAGCATTTGACTACCACCGATTTGAATCTCGGTTTTTCATGAACAAGTTGCGGCTATGTGGACACATGCCGGGTACAATGAATCAATAACAAAAGAATAATGAGAAAAAAAGACAATTTATTACATGTTGGATGGGCCATCCTGAGACTAGGGATAGGCATCACGATCTTTTTACACGGGTTGCCAAAAATAGTAGGTGGCCAAGAGGTATGGACAATGGTAGGTAGCAACATGGCTATCTTCGGGATTACCTTTGCCCCTGCTTTCTGGGGGTTGCTGGCCGCGATCACCGAAACGGTCGGAGGCTTGCTTTTCGCGATGGGGCTTTTCTTCCGCCCGGTGGCTGTCTTGCTCACGGGTACAATGGTGGTTGCCCTAGCCACGCACCTTGCCGCGGGAGACCAGTTCATGCAGTACGGTCACGCGTTGGATCTGCTGATCATTTTCGCGGCTTCTATCCTGATTGGTCCCGGTCGCAATTCGCTGGATACCCGGCTTATTCCGCGAATCGCCTAAGCCATGTCACCAGGGCCGACATCGATATTTGGCCCGAGGATATTTGCAAAAACAATCCCCTTCCTTTTTAGCTTGATGCTTGAAAAAGAAGGGGATTGCTGCATAATCTATACACGGACCGAACCAATGTTCATCGTGTCGGATCCTGTGTTCGGGGGCGATTTAT
>JBBACU010000012.1:0-14725 GCA_041656815.1 Proteiniphilum sp. | reverse complement strand
TTATTCCGTTTCAAGTCTTCTGCCATCTGCACCGGGTTCACCGTGATTGCCGTGTAGAAGTAGGTAAACGCGATGATGAGCAGGGCGAAAATGAAGTTATACCAGAAGCTGGTAAAGTCCATGAGCGACGCCCAGAAACCACCTCCCTCGCCCACCGAGAACTGCGCGATGGTGACCGGGATAAACATGATGGCTTGGGCAAAGATGATGGGCATCACGTTGGCAGCATTCACCTTGAGGGGAATGTACTGTCTCACGCCGCCGTACTGGCGATTGCCCACGATCCGCTTCGCGTATTGCACGGGCACCTTTCTCACTCCCTGTACCAGCATGATGGCCAGCGCTACCACTACCACCAGGAACAGAAGCTCCAGCAATAGCAGGACTAACCCCCCGGGCGCGTCGATCAACCGGTCGTACTCGGCCACTAACGCGTGGGGCAAACGGGCAATGATACCGACAAGGATGATGAACGAGATCCCGTTCCCTACCCCTTTATCGGTGATGCGTTCACCCAACCACAGCACGAACATGCTGCCGCCGGCGAGGATGATGGTCGATGGCAATACCCAGTCCCAGAATCCACCGGGAATGGCACTGCCCACGGCACCATACAGGTAAGCCGGCCCTTGCACGAGCAGGATAGCCACGGTAAGGTAGCGCGTGTACTGGTTTATCTTGGTACGCCCGCTCTCGCCTTCGCGTTGCATCTTTTGGAATGCCGGCACGGCAATGCCCAACAGCTGCATCACGATGGACGCGGAGATATAAGGCATGATACCGAGAGCGAAGATGGAGGCGTTCGCGAACGCCCCCCCGGAGAACATGTCCAACAAACTCAGCAGCCCGGTGCTGGCATTGGCTTGCAATGCCACCAGGTGTTCCGGGTTAATACCGGGTAACACCACGAACGAGCCGAAGCGATAGATGGCCACGAACCCCACGGTTATCAGAAGCCTCGTGCGAAGGTCTTCTATCTTCCAGATATTTTTTATCGTTTGTACAAATCCCATCTCATCAGAGTTTTACGACAGTTCCACCTGCAGATGTAATGGCTTCTTCGGCCGATTTGGAGAAAGCGTGCGCCTCTACCTCTATCTTGGCCGTCAAAGAACCCCTGCCAAGGATCTTCACGCGGTGTTTGCGTGCCACCAGGCCCGCGTCGGCAAGCACCTCGGTGGTAATCTTGGTGATTTCCCGCGCGGTGGCCAACTCCTGCAATGTATCCAGGTTGATAGCCTTGTATTCTACCTTGTTAAGGGATTTGAACCCGAACTTGGGAACGCGACGCTGCAACGGCATCTGTCCTCCTTCGAAACCGACCTTCCGCGCGTAGCCCGACCGCGATTTTTGTCCTTTATGTCCTCTCGTGGAAGTACCTCCCTTTCCCGAACCGGGGCCGCGCCCGATCCTTTTGCGGGTTTTGGTGGCTCCTTTCGCCGGTTTTAAATTCGATAAATTCATTCCTATATTTTTTTATCGTTATACATCAATTTACTCGATCACCGTGACCAAGTGATTCACTTTACGGATAAGGCCTCGTATCGAAGGCGTATCTTCGTGCTCCACGACGCGGTTCATCTTGGTTAGCCCCAGGGCGTCCAACGTCCTTTTTTGATCCTTAGGAGCACCTATCCTGCTTTTTGTTTGTTTTACTTTTATTGTAGCCATTTCAGGTGCGTTTTTATCCGTTAAACACTTTTTCCATGCTCACTCCCCGGTTACGAGCCACCATCATGGGGTCTCGCAACTCGCTCAGGGCCAAAATAGTAGCTTTCACTAGGTTGTGGGGGTTAGACGATCCCTTGGACTTGGCCAAGATATCGGTCACACCCACGCTCTCCAGCACGGCACGCATCGCGCCCCCTGCCTTTACCCCTGTTCCGGTCACCGCCGGCTTGAGGAATACCTCGGCGCCGCCAAAACGGGCTACCTGCACGTGAGGAATGGTTCCCTTGTACACCGGTACTTTAATCAAGTTCTTCTTGGCTGCCTCCACGCCCTTGGCAATAGCGGTGGTTACCTCACCCGCTTTTCCAAGGCCCCAGCCCACGATGCCGTCTTCGTTTCCTACCACTACCATCGCGGAGAAGGTGAAGGTCCGTCCCCCCTTGGTTACCTTGGTGGTACGATTAATGGCCACTAAACGGTCCTTTAACTCGATATCGTTTGTCGTCTTTACTTTATTACTTGCTCCAGCCATAATCGTTAAAATTTAAGTCCTCCTTTGCGGGCAGCATCTGCCAATTCTTTAATTCTTCCATGATAGAGGTAACCGTTCCGGTCGAACCGTACCGTCTCGATGCCGGCTTCTTTCGCGTGTTGCGCGATCAGTTCCCCCACTTTCGCGGCAATCTCTTTTTTAGGAAGCTTCTCCTCGATTTTCAAGGAGGAGGCCGAAGCCAAGGTGGTGCCGGTAGTGTCGTCGATTACCTGCGCGTATATTTGCTTGTTGCTCCTGAACACGGACAGGCGAGGCCTCTCGGGCGTCCCGTGAATTTTCCCGCGCACACGAGTTTTTATTTTCAGTCTTCTTTGTTCTCTTGTTAACATTGCGATGTTGGTTTACGTGAAATTACTTACCTGCTGTTTTACCCGACTTGCGGCGTACCTGCTCGCCCACGAAACGGATTCCTTTTCCTTTGTAAGGCTCCGGCTTGCGGAACGAGCGTATCTTGGCACATACTTGTCCCAACAACTGCTTGTCGCAGGACTCCAGCATGATAAGCGGGCTCTTGTTTCTCTCCATTTTAGTCTCCACCTTGACCTCGTCAGGCAGCTGCATGAGAATGTTGTGGGTGTATCCCAGCGATAGTTCCAGGATCTGCCCGTTGTTGGTTACACGATAACCAACCCCTATCAGTTCAAGTTCTTTCCGGAAACCTTCCGAAACACCTATTACCATGTTATTTAGCAGAGAGCGGTAGAGGCCATGCAACGCGCGATTCTCTTTCGCCTCGTTGGGCCGCTCGATGGTGAGCTCGCCGTCCTTAACTTCCAACTTCATGCCGCGAGCAACGGGTTGATGCAGCTCGCCCTTGGGCCCCTTGACGGTTACCTTGTTGTCGTCGCCAATCGTTACGGTAACACCGGCCGGCACCGTGATGGGTAATTTTCCTATTCTTGACATATTCCTATCTCCTCCAATTTAATACACGTAACATAAAACTTCGCCGCCCACTTTCTGTTCACGGGCTTCCTTATCGGTCATTACTCCATTTGAAGTAGATAGTATCGCGATTCCCAAACCATTAAGGACACGCGGTAAATCTTTGTGCCCCACGTACTGGCGCAAACCGGGCGTGGACACGCGTTGTAATTTCTTGATCGCGTTCACCTTGCTTACCGGATCGTACTTCAAGGCAATCATGATGGTGCCCTGAGGGCCGTCGTCTACAAACTTGTAGTTAAGAATGTAGCCTTTTTCAAAAAGAATCTTGGTGATGTCTTTTTTCAAATTCGACGCGGGTATCTGTACCACGCGGTGCTTCGCCATGGAGGCGTTCCGTATGCGCGTCAAATAATCTGCTATTGGATCTGTCATATTATTGATTTTAAATTGATCCCGACTACCGGGACAATATTTATTACCTGTAATTAAAAATTAAGAATGAAAAATTAATAATTAATTGTTCATTGTTAATTACTAATTGCTAATTGATCTAATTGGCACATCGGCACATTAGTCTCATTAGCACATTAGTATTTACCAGCTTGCTTTCTTTACCCCGGGGATCAACCCTTTGGATGCCATCTCGCGAAACTGGATACGTGAAATGCCAAACTGGCGCATGTATCCTTTGGGGCGACCGGTGATTTTGCAGCGGTTGTGCAAGCGTACCGGAGAGGCATTCTTGGGAATGCTTTGGAGTGCCTCGTAGTCGCCTTCCGCCAAGTATTTTGCTCTTTTTTCGGCATAGCGGGCAACCATCTTGGCTCTTTTCACCTCGCGGGCTTTCATTGATTCTTTTGCCATTATCTATTGATTTTCTTGTTTTGTCTTAAACGGTAATCCAAACTCTCTTAAAAGGGCATACCCTTCTTCGTCGGTCTTGGCGCTCGTCACGAACGTGATGTTCATCCCCAGCAGGCGGGTGATGCTATCGATGTTGATCTCGGGGAAGATGATCTGCTCTTCCACTCCCATCGTGTAGTTTCCGCGCCCGTCGAGTTTGGCTCCAATTCCCTTGAAGTCGCGAATACGGGGCAATGCCACGCGTACCAGCCTCTCGAGGAATTCATACATCTTGTCGTGACGCAAGGTCACTCGCACACCCACGGGCATCTTTTTCCTCAACTTGAAGTTGGAGATGTCCTTGCGTGAAACAGTTTGTACGGCTTTCTGCCCCGTGATGGCGGTAAGTTCGTTGATCGCGGTCTCGATGATTTTTTTATCGGCCACCGCTATTCCCAATCCTTGGTTGATCACGATCTTTTCGAGCTTCGGAGCTTGCATGACCGAGGTATAGTTAAACTCTTTCACCAAAGCGGGTACAATACGCTCTTTATAATCCTTCTTTAAACTAACTTCGTAAGTTGCTGTACTCATTTAATTTCCTCCCCAGATTTTTTAGCGTAACGAACTAATTTTCCTTTGCTGTCTAATTTCCTTCCAACACGGGTAGGCTTGCCTGTTTTAGGATCCACCGGGTTCAGTTTTGAAAGGTGGATGGACGCTTCTTTCTTCTCAATCCCCCCGTCCGGGTTTTGCGCGCTGGGCTTGGTATGCTTGGAGACGATATTCACGCCTTCCACTACCGCGCGGTTCTTCTTCACCAGAACCTCGAGCACGCGGCCGGTCTTTCCCTTATCTTCGCCGGAATTGACGTATACCGTATCGCCTTTCTTTATATGTAATTTACTCATTGCCTGTGATTGCTTAATAGATTATAATACTTCCGGGGCCAATGAAACAATTTTCATGTTCGTCGCGCGGAGTTCGCGGGCAACCGGCCCGAAGATACGGCTTCCCCTCAATTCGCCGGCATTGTTCAGCAGAACGCAGGCATTGTCGTCGAAACGTATGTAGGAGCCATCGGCACGCCGGATCTCTTTTTTCGTGCGAACGATGATCGCTTTTGAAATAGCACCTTTCTTTATATCACTCGCGGGGATCGTACTCTTGATAGAGACCACGATGATATCCCCAACCGACGCGTAACGTCTTCTTGTTCCACCCAGTACCCGGATGCAAAGCACCTCTCTCGCACCGCTGTTGTCGGTAACCGTTAATCTTGATTCTTGTTGTATCATCTTACTTGGCCCTTTCCATTACTTCAATCACTCTCCATCGCTTTGTCTTGCTCAAAGGACGGGTCTCCATTATACGTACCGTATCACCAATGTTACAGTCGTTTTTCTCATCATGGGCGTGAAATTTTCTCGTTTTATTAACGAACTTCCCATATATAGGGTGTTTCTCTTTCCATTTTACAGCAACGGTCACGGTTTTATCCATCTTGTTACTGAAAACGACCCCCACTCTTTCTTTCCTTAAATTTCTCGTTTCCATACTATCCTGTTATTCTTCTTTTTTCAACTCTCTCGCCCTCACTTCGGTATGGATGCGCGCGATCTGGCGCCGCTTCTCTTTTATTAAACCGGAGTTATCGAGGGGAGTAATGGTATGATTGATACGCAACTGGCTCAATTCCATCACTTCGCTATCCAATCTCTCTTGCAGGTCTTTATCGGATAATTCTCTTAATTCTTCTTGCTTCTTCATACGATTTCGTCGTTATTTCTTAGCGGTGGAACATCGGTGAGGCGGGCTCACGCGATTGTCTCGCGATGCATTACGATTTTTGCTCGTGATTATAATCCCTTCTCACTACAAACTTCGTGGTAACCGGCAGTTTCTGGGCCGCGAGACGCAACGCCTCTTTCGCCACTTCGTAAGAGACACCTTCTATCTCGAAGATGATTCTTCCGGGGGTCACGGGCGCCACGAATCCCTCGGGGTTCCCTTTCCCTTTACCCATACGTACCTCGGCAGGCTTCTTGGTGATCGGCTTATCCGGGAAAATACGTACCCAAACCTGTCCTTGACGCTGCATGTAGCGAGTCACGGCAATACGGGCTGCTTCAATTTGGCTTCCGGTGATCCATTTGGATTGCAATGATTTAATCCCGAACGAACCAAACGCCAACTCGGTACCGCGCCCGGCCATTCCTTTCATGCGGCCCTTTTGCTGTCTTCTGAATCTTGTTTTCTTTGGCTGTAACATATTCTCTTATCCATTAAGCGTTTTTACTTCTTCTGCGTCTACCGCCGCGCCCTCCTTCAGAACGGCCACCGCCGCGGCCTCCGCCGCCATGCGGACGGTTGTCCTTAGAGCTTGCGAACGAGGGAGCCAGGTCTTTCTTGCCATAGACCTCGCCGCGGCAGATCCATACTTTCACACCGATCAATCCCACTTTCGTGAGGGCTTCCGCTAACGCGTAATCGATATCGGCACGGAAGGTGTGCAGGGGGGTTCTTCCCTCTTTGTACATCTCCGAGCGAGCCATTTCGGCGCCGTTGAGACGCCCCGACACCTGAATCTTGATTCCCTCGGCTCCCATCCGCATGGTGGAAGCGATGGCCATCTTCACGGCACGGCGATACGCGATCTTGCCTTCAATCTGGCGAGCCACGTTGTTGGCCACGATCACGGCGTCAAGCTCCGGTTTCTTGATTTCGAATATATTGATCTGTATATCTTTGTTGGTGAGTTTCATCAACTCTTCCTTCAGCTTGTCTACCTCTTGGCCACCCTTCCCGATAATGATTCCCGGGCGGGCCGTGCAGATAGTGATCGTCACCAGTTTCAACGTTCGCTCGATCACGATGCGGGAGACGCTTGCCTTGGAAAGACGGGCATTGAGGTACTGGCGTATCTTGCTATCTTCGAGCAAGGTATCGCCGTAATCATTTCCGCCGTACCAGTTAGAGTCCCATCCTTTGACGATCCCTAAACGATTTGATATCGGATTAACTTTTTGTCCCATCTTCCTTAGTTTTGTTCTTGTTCTTCGTTATTTATCCTGTCTACCACGATGGTCACGTGATTAGAGCGTTTGCGAATCCGGTGGCCGCGGCCTTGGGGAGCCGGACGGAGCCTTTTAAGCATGGTTCCCTCGTCCACCGAGATCGTCTTTATAAATAGTTCGCCCGACTCGGCCTTGCGCTCGTTTTTCTGTTCCCAGTTGGAGATTGCCGAAAGCAGCAGTTTCTCTACCTTGGAAGAGGCTTCCTTGTTGGAAAATTTCAGTATGCCCAGCGCTTTAAATACTTCCATGCCACGCACCATATCTGCCACGTAACGCATTTTGCGGGGCGAGCTCGGAACATTCTTCAGCACCGCGAAAGAGATCTCTTTGCGCTCTTCCTTTCTTTTTTCAGCTGATATTCTTTTTCTAGCACTCATGTCTTTTTCTGTTTATCTTTATTCTCGTTCTGCGCCCGTTTATTTCTTCCTGTTACCCGCGTGGCCCCGGAAGGTACGGGTAACGGCAAACTCGCCCAGCTTATGACCCACCATGTTCTCGGTGACATACACCGGGATGAACTTGTTGCCGTTATGCACGGCGATGGTGTGTCCCACGAAATCAGGTGATATCATAGAGGCGCGTGCCCACGTCTTGATCACGGTTTTCTTGCCGCTCTCGTTCATGGCGCTCACCTTTTTTTCAAGCTTGAGATTGATATACGGACCTTTTTTTAATGATCTGCTCATAGTCGTTTTTTAATTAATCAGATTACTTCTTCTTTCTTCTTTCGACGATGTACTTAGAAGAATGCTTTTTAGGAGCTCTTGTTCTCAAGCCCTTAGAATACAAGCCGGTGGCTGATCTTGGGTGACCGCCGGAAGCGCGTCCTTCACCACCACCCATCGGGTGATCCACGGGGTTCTTCACGACACCTCGCGTACGGGGACGACGTCCGAGCCAACGAGAGCGGCCGGCTTTACCTGATTGTTCCAGAGCATGGTCCGAATTACCAACGCTACCAATGGTAGCCTTGCATGCAGAGAGAATCTTGCGGACTTCTCCCGAGGGCATCTTGATGATCGCGTATTTATCTTCACGCGACACCAGCTGGGCAAAAGTTCCTGCAGAGCGTGCCATCTTGGCTCCTTGACCGGGGCGCAACTCGATGTTATGAATTACCGTCCCGATAGGGATGACCGCCAAAGGCAGCGCGTTTCCTACTTCAGGGGCAGCCTGCGGCCCCGACATCACTGTGGTTCCTACTTTGAGGCCGTTGGGGGCCAAGATATATGTTTTGGCCCCGTCGGCATAGTACAGCAACGCGATGCGTGCCGACCGGTTGGGGTCATACTCTATGCTCTTTACAACGGCAGGAATACCATCTTTCGTTCTCTTGAAGTCGATGAAACGATAGCGCCTCTTGTGCCCGCCACCAACATTGGGAACGGTCATCTTCCCCCGGTTGTTGCGTCCACCTGTTGCTATCTTACCGGCCACGAGAGATTTCTCCGGCGCACTTGCAGTGATATTATCAAATGAACCGATAATCTTGTGTCTTTGCCCCGGCGTAGTGGGCTTTAATTTACGTATTGCCATTATTTACTAAATATTGCTGAATAAATCGATTGTTTCACCTTCTCTCAAGGTGACGATTGCTTTCTTGTACGACGAGGTACGTCCTTCCACGACACCCGACTTGGTGTAGCGGCTCCGTTTCTTGCCGTCGTATTTCATCGTGTTCACGCTCTCCACGTGTACGTTATAAAGCGCTTCCACGGCCTGTTTGATCTGCACCTTGTTCGCGGAAGGCTGCACGATGAAGCCGTAACGGTTTTCATACTTTTCCGTTAACTCGGTCTGCTTCTCTGTGAATATGGGTTTTACAATTACACTCATTTTGCTTCTCCTCGCGTGTTAAATAGGTTGTCGATAGCGGCCAAGGACGATTCGGTGATCACCAGGCTGGAGCAATCCATAATCCTGTATGTATTTATATCCGAGGCTGTTACAATATTAACTTTTCCCAAATTTCGAGCCGACAAATATACGTTTTTATTTTGATTCGGCAAAACGAAAAGTAGCTTTTTATCAGCGAGTTGCAGATTTTTGGTAAGCTCCACCATGCTCTTCGTCCTGGGCGATTCAAACTCGAAATCTTCCACCACCACGATGGCGTTGTTCTTGGCTTTTAGCGAGAGTGCCGACTTGCGGGCCAATGCCTTTGTCTTCTTGTTCACCTTGATGCCATAATCCCTTGGCTTGGGACCAAACGCCCGGCCTCCCCCTACCAACAGGGGCGATTTGATATCGCCGCGACGGGCGCCGCCACTCCCTTTCTGGCGAATGATCTTGCGGGTACTCCCCTTGATTTCGTTTCGCTCTTTGGTCTTGTGCGTTCCTTGACGCTGGTTGGCCAGGTACTGCTTTACATCCAGCCAGATAACATGTTCGTTAGGTTCAATCCCGAAAATGGAATCGTCGAGTGTCACCTTCTTGTCTGTTACCTCTCCTTTGATATTGTAAATAGTTAATTCCATTTTATTTCTCTATTATTACGATTGAACCTTTTGCTCCCGGAACCGATCCTTTTAACAGGAGGAGGTTGTGCTCCGGAATCACTTTAATTACCTGCAGATTCTGAACCGTTACCCGCTCGTTACCCATTTGGCCGGCCATCTTCTTCCCTTTAAGAACCCGCGAGGGCGTGGAAGACATACCGATGGAGCCGGGTGAACGTTTTACACCGCCTTGCCCGTGGGTTGTCTCTGCGGAACCGGAGAAACCATGGCGTTTAACCACACCTTGGAACCCTTTTCCTTTCGACGTGCCGATCACGTCCACGTAAACGGTTCCCTCGAAAATATCAACACCGATCTCGGAGCCCGCCTTGTACTCGTCTCCAAAACCTTTGAACTCGGCCAAGTGCCTCTTTGGGGTTACCCCGGCTTTCTTGAAGTGCCCTTTTTCAGCGTTCGGGGTGTGTTTGTCTTTCTTGTCCACGAACCCTACCTGAATGGCATCGTAACCGTCGTTGTCAACGGTCTTCACCTGAGTAACCACGCAAGGACCTACTTCGATAACAGTGCATGGAATGTTTCTTCCCTCGGCACTGAAAACGGATGTCATTCCGATTTTTTTTCCTAATAATCCTGGCATTTCTCTGTTGTTTAATTAATTATTCAAGATTTAAAGGCTTCGGATTCAATCATTACATCATCAAATCATCACATCTTCAAATCCTCTCATCTTCTCTTACACTTTAATCTCTACTTCCACACCGCTGGGCAACTCGAGCTTCATCAGCGCGTCCACGGTCTTGGCCGTGGAGCTGTATATGTCGATGAGGCGCTTGAAAGAGGCCAACTCGAACTGCTCGCGCGATTTCTTGTTCACGAACGTGGAGCGGTTCACGGTGAAGATACGTTTGTGCGTGGGAAGGGGTATGGGACCGCTTACTACTGCACCCGTCGCCTTTACGGTTTTGACGATTTTCTCGGCGGATTTATCCACCAGGCTGTAATCGTACGACTTCAGTTTGATTCTGATTTTTTGGCTCATAAAATATCTCGTGTATAAATTTATTTACTTGATCAAGTCTACACGGCCGTTCACCTCTTCCAGTACTTCTTTTGCGATGGAAGCAGATACCTCCTCGAAGTGCGAGAATACCATGGTGGACGTGGCACGCCCGGATGTGATCGTCCGGAGTGAAGTCACGTACCCGAACATTTCTGCCAGCGGTGTTTTTGCTTTCACCACCCGGGCACCGGATCTGTTAGACTCCATCCCTTCTACCTGTCCGCGCCGCTTGTTGAGGTCGGAAATCACGTCTCCCATGCTCTCTTCGGGCGTTACTACCTCCACCTTCATGATCGGCTCCATCAAAACAGGGCCGGCCTTCTCGGCAGCGCTTTTAAATGCTTGCATGGCGCAAACCTCGAACGACAACTGATCGGAGTCTACCGCGTGGTAAGACCCGTCGATCACGGTCACTTTCAGCTTATCCAGCGCGTAGCCGGCGAGTACGCCTGTCTTCATCGCGCGTTGGAAACCCTTCTGGATAGAGGGGATATATTCTTTCGGGATATTTCCTCCCTTCACTTCGTCAATAAACTGCAGTTCGCCCTCGAAGTCCTTGTCGGCCGGCTCCACGCGCACGATCATGTCGGCGTATTTACCGCGACCACCGGTCTGCTTCTTGTAGGTTTCACGCAGCTCCACGGGTTTGGTGATGGCTTCCTTGTAGGACACCTGGGGACGGCCTTGGTTGGCCTCTACCTTGAACTCGCGCTTCAGGCGGTCGATGATAATCTCCAAGTGCAACTCGCCCATCCCGGAGATAACGGTTTGTCCCGTATCCTCGTCGGTTTTCACCGTGAAGGTAGGATCCTCCTCGGCCAACTTGGCCAGTCCGGCAGAGAGCTTGTCGAGGTCTTTCTGCGTCTTGGGCTCCACCGCGATGCCAATCACGGGATCCGGGAAGTCGATCGCTTCCAGGATAATGGGGTTATTCTCGTCGCAGAGCGTGTCGCCCGTGCGGATGTCTTTGAAGCCCACGCCGGCACCAATATCCCCGGTCCCGATAAACTCCTTGGGGTTCTGTTTGTTGGAGTGCATCTGGAAAAGACGCGAGATGCGCTCTTTCTTTCCGGAACGCGCATTGTACACGTACGAACCTGCATCCAGTTCTCCGGAGTAGACGCGGAAGAAGCAGAGACGCCCCACGTAGGGGTCGGTAGCGATCTTGAACGCCAGGGCGCACATGGGCTCCGACGGGTCGGGATGGCGCAGCAGTTCCTTGCTGGAGTCCTTCGGGTCGGTACCGGTGATCGCGTCGGTATCCGCCGGGCTGGGCAAGTAGGCGCACACAGCATCCAGCAGGGTTTGCACTCCTTTATTCTTGAACGACGAACCGCAGATGATTGGATTGATTTCCATGGACAGCGTTCCTTTGCGGATGGCTGCCCTGATCTCCTCTTCGGTAATAGAAGCGGGATCGTCGAAAAATTTCTCCATCAACGCGTCGTCGAATTCGGCAATCGTCTCGAGCAGTTTCTCGCGCCACTCTTGGGCTTCTTCCAACAGTTCGGCAGGGATATCCACCACGTCGTAATCGGCCCCCATGGTCTCGTCGTGCCAGAGGTAAGCCTTCATCGTCACCAGGTCCACCACCCCTTTGAAGTTCTCTTCCGCGCCGATAGGTATCTGGATGGGGCACGCGGTGGCACCCAGCATCTCTTTAATCTGGCGCACCACGTCGAAAAAGTTGGCGCCCGAACGGTCCATCTTGTTCACGTAGCCCAAGCGGGGCACCTTGTACTTGTCGGCTTGCCGCCAAACGGTTTCCGACTGCGGCTCCACGCCCCCCACGGCACAAAAAGCAGCCACGGCCCCGTCAAGGACCCGCAGCGAACGCTCCACCTCCACCGTGAAGTCAACGTGCCCGGGAGTGTCAATCAAGTTAATCTTGAATGTATCGTTGTCGTATTTCCAACTCGTGGTAGTGGCGGCAGAAGTAATGGTGATCCCACGCTCCTGCTCTTGTGCCATCCAGTCCATGGTGGCCGCGCCGTCATGCACCTCCCCGATCTTGTGCGTCAGTCCCGTGTAAAACAGGATTCGCTCGGAGGTGGTTGTCTTGCCGGCATCGATATGCGCCATGATACCAATGTTGCGAGTGTACTTTAATGCTTCTTTTAAACCCTTAGCCATCTTTTTTACCTTCTTTCTGTCCTTAATTAAAATCTAAAATGAGCAAATGCGCGGTTAGCTTCTGCCATTCTATGCATATCTTCTTTTCGTTTGAATGCCCCGCCTTGGCTGTTATAGGCATCAACAATCTCGGCCGCCAGCTTGTCGGCCATTGTTTTTCCTCCTCTTCTGCGCGCATACAAGATGAGGTTTTTCATTGAAACGGATTCTTTTCTCTCGGGTCTAATTTCGGTAGGAACTTGGAATGTTGCCCCGCCCACGCGACGCGACTTCACTTCCACTTGAGGGGTGATATTGTCGAGGGCGGCTTTCCAAATCTCGAGGGCCGATTTCTCATCGTTCGCCAGTTTAGCCTTTACCGTGTCCAACGCGGAGTAGAAAATATCGTAGGAGAGGCTTTTCTTGCCATCATACATAAGGTGGTTAACAAACTTTGTCACCCTTACATCACCATATACAGGATCGGGAAGAACCTGTCTTTTTTTAGGTTTTGTTTTTCTCATTATAATAAAATATTATGTGTTGTTTGGTTGCCGTTTACATGTCTTCAACAAACTCCTCTGAGTTCATTTACTCAACCCTTCATTAACGTAGCGTATCCAAAAATTTCAACAGCGATTCTACATTTAAAATTCTATTCGAGTTTTCCCGCGACCACGCGATCCAAGCAAGCTCGTCTCGCTCACGCTGGCCGCTTAACGAAAACGCGTCTTATTTCTTCGCACCGGCTTTCGGGCGTTTAGCTCCATACTTCGAACGTCGCTGGGTACGGCCATTCACACCGGCAGTATCCAACGTGCCGCGCACCACGTGATAACGCACGCCGGGAAGGTCTTTCACACGGCCACCGCGCACCAGCACGATAGAGTGCTCTTGCAGGTTGTGTCCTTCTCCGGGGATGTAAGCGTTCACTTCCTTAGAGTTGGTCAGGCGCACACGGGCAACCTTCCTCATGGCCGAGTTAGGCTTCTTGGGAGTAGTGGTGTAAACCCTTACACAAACACCGCGACGTTGCGGACAGGAGTCCAACGCGGGCGATTTGCTCTTCTCCGTTTGCGTGCTACGCCCCTTTCTTACTAATTGCTGAATTGTAGGCATTTTCTGCTTTCTTTTTATCCGTTTTAATTTTACACTTTCTTTACAAATAATTCCATCCCGCATGCAACCCGCACCCACGGCACACGATTACAATATCCTGATTATCATTCCATAACCAAACATCACGAGTGAAAAACGGCACAAAATTACAAATAATCAGAAGGATATGCAAGTATTTCGCGATGTTTTTGAAAAAAATAGCGATGTTTCTTTAAGCATGCACTCGATCGCCGGGGGCCTCTCGCCGCGGCGGTTCGCGTTTTTGAAAAAAAACAGGCATGCTCGTGTAACTTTTCCATTCGTTGTCCGTCACTATATAATGAGTTCCGATTCATTTCATAAAAAGATACTCCCCCTGAAGGATAAACTCTTCCGGTTGGCTTACGGCATCGTGAGGGAACAGGCTGAAGCCGAGGATGTATTACAAGACGTGCTGGTAAAGCTATGGAGCCGGAGAACAGAGTGGGACGAAATAGAAAATTTGGAAGCCTACTGCTTCCGTTCGGTAAAGAATATGGCACTTGACCGGATAGCGGCGAAAGCCCTTCGTAAAACCGATGCCATCGACCCGGAGAACGAGGTCTTTTATTTCGTGGAACACCGCTCGCCGCACCACGACATGGTACAAAAAGAGCAACGGGAGATGATTGAAAAGTGCATCGACGAGCTCTCCGAGAACCAGCGATTGGTATTTCAATTGCGCGAAATGGAAGGGATGAGCTACCGGGAGATTGCAGAGTCGCTCGCCATTAGCGAAGACTTGGTAAAGGTAAGTCTTTTCAGGGCACGAAAGAAAATGCAAGACCTGCTGTCGGGGTTCCGGGACTCTGGAGCGTGGTGATTTCCACGCGGGACAACAAAATGTAAAACCGGCCAATAAAGGCAACGTATGAATAGTGAGTACATACATACATTATTAAACAAGTACTGGCGATGCGAAACC
>JBBACU010000011.1:0-14795 GCA_041656815.1 Proteiniphilum sp. | reverse complement strand
TTGCAACGCGTTAAATTAAAAATTCCACTTGGTTGCCAAGGTAGGGATAGCGTAAAACTTATTGGCTCCAAGCACGAAGTTGTAACTCAGCTCGATCTCACTTCCCACCGATAAGTTAGGCGAGATATTGTACCAAATCTGCGGTTCAGACAGCATCACCAGTTTTTTGCCCGACACATCGCCTTCACCGGCACGACTTTTGTTCTCGCTCCACAGGTCGAAGAAACCGGCCAGCGACAACTTATCGTTCGCGAACGACGCGTTCCACGTGAACGTCCATTGCGCGTCATGGCTCAACTCCTGAAAAGCATTCAGCTTATACGCCACGTAGGTGTTCATAAAGAAGTTGCCCAACTGAAACGGATACCCGAACCCGCCCAGGTAAGAACTCGGGATAGAAAAACTAAAGTCGGTACCTCGCACCAACCCCAGGCCACCGTTATACTCGATATGCGCCTTCAACGGGAAATCGCCCAAGTTAATCGCGCGCGCGATCTCGGCATAGGCAAGCCCCGGATTCCTCTTGTCGAAATTAAAATCAAGGTCCACGAACATGAAGGTGCTTCCCCACTGGTCGGGTTTAAACATCTCGAACGTGGCCGTCAGGTAGTTGATGGGGGCATCAATTTTATCGCCATACAGCGAGCTTCTCGGATCGAAGTGCAGCTGCAGGTTTTGTGCCTGCATTGATCCTGCCACACACAAGATGGCAAGGGAAAAAACAAGTTTACGTACCATAAAGATTCTGTTTGTTTAAAAATATATAAGTTGAATTAGACTCCTCCATTCATTGGTGATTCAATCTCGACCATGCAAAAAGCGACAAAAGTATTAAAAATATGCAAAACAACATAACAAAGAAAGCACTTTTTGTTCTTTTTTATGCAAACGGCTGTTGGTCTCGCTTAAATTTGTATTTTTGTCTCTCTTCAGAAAAAACAGAGGTTATTTTATGGACAACGAAAAAGCAAAAAAACTGGTCATATACAACACACTGAGTAGAACGAAAGAACCATTTCAGCCGTTGCACCCCCCCATGGTAGGGATGTACGTTTGTGGACCCACCGTGTATAGCGATATCCACTTGGGAAACTGCCGCACGTTCATCTCGTTCGACATGATCTATCGCTACCTGCTACACCTGGGCTACAAGGTACGTTACGTGCGTAACATCACCGACGCGGGACACTTGGAGGGGGACCGTGACGAGGGCGAGGACAAGTTTGCCAAGCGGGCCAAGATCGAGCAACTGGAACCGATGGAGATTGTCCAAAAGTATACCCTCGGGTTTCACGAGGTACTCTCGCTCTTCAACACCCTCCCCCCCAGCATCGAACCCACCGCCACGGGGCATATCCTGGAACAGATCGAGATGATCAAGGATATCATGAAGGAGGGACTTGCTTACGAGGTAAACGGATCTGTTTATTTTGACGTGGAGAAATATAGCAAGAAACACGATTACGGGGTGCTGACGAACCGCAAGCTGGAAGACCTGCTGGAGGGCACCCGCGAGTTGGACGGGCAGGACGAGAAGCGGGGGCGGCTCGACTTCGCGCTTTGGATCAAAGCGAAGCCCGAGACGCTCATGCAATGGCCCTCTCCGTGGGGATGGGGATTTCCCGGATGGCACATCGAGTGCTCGGCCATGAGTACCAAGTATTTGGGCACCCGTTTTGACATCCACGGGGGCGGGATGGACCTTCAAGCCACCCATCACACCAACGAGATCGCACAGTCGGAAGCCTGTAATCACACGGCTCCGGCCAACTACTGGGTACACACCAACATGCTCACCGTGAATGGCGTGCGCATGTCTAAGACCGCCGGAAACGGGTTCCTTCCCAAGGAATTGTTCACCGGCGATCACCCCATGCTGGAGCGGGGATACTCGCCCATGACGGTGCGTTTCTTCATGGCACAATCACACTACCGCAGCACACTCGATTTTTCCAACGAGGCGTTGCAAGCAGCAGAAAAAGGGTATAAGAAATTGATGGAAAGCCTTTCCACGCTGGAGAAGCTGACACCCTCCGGCTCCTCCTCGATAAGCATCGGCGACTTGGAAGGAAAGTGCTACGAAGCAATGAACGACGACTTTAACAGCCCGGTGCTGATCGCTCACCTGTTCGAGGGAGTGCGGGCAATCAACTCCGTGAACGACAAAAAGGAAACGATTAGCACGGACGACCTGGAAGTGTTGAAGCGCGTGATGCACACCTTCGTTTTCGAGGTGTTAGGGCTGGTGGACGAGACAAAGACGATGGGGGGGGGCGACGTGATCAAGGGGTTGATGAATCTCATCTTGGATATACGTCGGACTGCCCGGGAAAACAAGGACTGGGCCACTTCCGACAAGATACGCGACGAGCTGAAAGCGGCGGGTGTGGAGATTAAAGATACCAAGGAAGGCGTGGAGTGGAAGCTCTAAACACGACACAAGCGAAACTTGAATAAAAACAGCATAGTATGGCAGACAAACGAGTAACGTTCGCTTCAAAAATCGGGATCGTGGCCGCGGCGGCAGGGTCTGCAGTGGGTTTAGGAAATATCTGGCGTTTCCCGAGCCAGGCCGCCGACGGGGGCGGCGCCATCTTTATCCTCGTTTACGTGGTCTGCATCCTTTTCTTCGGCATCCCCCTCATGATAAGCGAGTTCATGGTGGGGCGCGCCGCCCGGGCCAATACCGCGGGTGCCTTTAACAAACTCGCGTCCGGCACTCCGTGGAAGTGGGTGGGCAGGCTGGGCGTACTCACCGGATTCATGATCATGGGATTCTATATGGTGGTGAGCGGATGGACACTCGACTATTTTTTTCAATCCATTTCGGGCAGCCTCTCCCGGGTGGGCGACCTCACGGCGCACTTTGGCACGATACAAGCCAATCCTTGGAGACAAATCGCGTGGATGATCGCTTTTATCTTCCTGTCAGCCTTTTTCATTGTCTCCGGTGTGAAAAAAGGGATCGAACGCTCCGCGAAGATATTCATGCCCTTGCTCTTCCTTCTGCTGATCGTGTTGGCCGTCCGATCCATCACGCTGGAGGGTGCCGCCAGCGGGCTCAACTTTCTTTTCCGACCCGACCTCGCTGACGTGAAATCGACCCTGTTCCTGGACGCGATGGGGCAAGCCTTCTTTTCGCTCTCCCTTGGCATGGGATGCATGATCACGTACGGATCATACTTTAACAATAACACCGACTTGGCAAAAACTTCCATCCAAGTGTCGACGCTCGACATACTGGTAGCTATTCTCGCCGGCGTGGTCATCTTCCCGTCGGCCTTCGCGTTGACAGCAAACCCCGAGACGATCGTGGACAAACTGGTCGCGGGCGGGCCGGGGCTCCTCTTTATCACCCTGCCCGAGCTCTTTAACCAAATGCCGCTTTCCATGATGTGGTCGGCACTCTTTTTTTGCTTGCTGGCATTGGCGGCGCTCACCTCTACCATCTCGTTGATGGAGGTAGTCACCCTCTACCTGCACGAGGAATACCGGATTTCCAGAAAAAAGAGCACCCTGCTGGTAACGTCGGGCGCCATCGTCCTGGGCATATTCTCTTCGTACTCCGCTTTGTTTTTTAACGTGCTTGATATTGCCACGGCCAAGTTCATGCTGCCGGTAGGCGGCTTTTTCATTTGCCTTTTCGTCGGCTGGAAACTAAAAAGGAACCTGGTACTTCTACAGCTAACCAACGAGGGAGAGCTACCAACACGGGCCAAGCTGCTCAAGCCTTACCTTTTCTTGGTACGTTACGTGGTTCCCATCGCGATCTTGAGCATTTTTATCTATGGATTAGCAGGGTGAGGGATGAAGAAAAAACTCATAGACTATTCTTCGCCATGGCATAGCACAAGCAAGCTTGGCTCTGCTCATTTGGCTTAACAGAATAGTTGAATTAACTTAAACAACGTAAAAGCAAAACGAAATATTCGTTCCTACATTATAAAATTGTATTTTTGTAGGTAGAAAAGAAAAAAAGCGCGCCATAATGCAACTTCAGTATACAGTTTTTCCGCCCGAAGCGATACGAGCGGCAGTAACATTGCCTGCCTCAAAAAGTATAAGCAACCGGGCCCTTATTCTCAACGCGTTGAGTTTAAGCACCAATCCTATAACGAACCTGTCCGACTGCGAAGACACCCAGGTCATCATCGACGCGTTCAACTCCAACTCGAACGTCTTCGACGTGAAAGCTGCCGGTACCGCCATGCGTTTCCTTACCGCTTTCTTGGCCGGGATGGAGGGCGAGTGGACCCTGAGGGGGTCAAAAAGAATGCACGAACGCCCCATTCACCCGTTGGTAGATACGCTCGTGGCTCTCGGCGCGGAAATCGACTATCTCGAGAAGGAGGGATTTCCCCCGCTCAAGATCAAAGGGAAAAAGCTCAAGGGTGGCGAAGTGTACCTCGCGGGCAACATCAGCTCGCAGTTCATATCGGCACTGCTGATGGTGGCCCCGCTCATGGAAAACGGGCTGGTCATACACATCGAAAAGAACATTGTCTCCAAGCCCTACATCGACCTCACCATGAGCATGATGGCACAATGTGGAGTAAAGAGCAAATGGGTCAACAACGACATCACGGTTAAATCCCAAAAATACAAGCCAATCCACCACGTGGTAGAAGCCGACTGGACAGCCGCTTCATACTGGTACGAGATGGTATCAATGCTGCCCGGTTCGGAAGTACATTTGAAAGGATTAAAAAAAACAAGTCTCCAAGGCGACGCGAAAGTGGCGTCCCTGTTTGCCGACTTGGGGGTAAGTACCGAGTTCGTGGAAGACGGGATCATAATTAGGAACGTTCAACGAAAGGCCAAGAAGTTTTTCCACGATTTCGTGAATGAACCCGACCTCGCGCAAACTTTCGCGGCTACGTGTTGTTTCTTAGGTGTGCCCTTTTTATTCTCGGGTATTCAAAGCCTCAAAATTAAAGAGACAGATCGCGTGCAAGCGCTTATTAACGAGCTAAAGAAGCTGGGCTTCGTGCTCCAAGAAAACGAGATTGGCATGTTGGAATGGGACGGGGAACGATGCGACCCAGAAGAAGAGCCCGCGATGGACACCTACGACGACCACCGCATGGCCATGTCGTTGGCACCCGGGGCAATCGTTTTTGGTTCCACGCGAATTAATGACCCCCAAGTAGTTTTCAAATCATATCCCAAGTTCTGGAGCGACTTGGAACTTGCGGGATTTAAAATTTTAAAAAAGGAGTAGATTATGCAAAGTATATACCTGTTTATCGGCATCGTTGTCTTTTTCGTGGTATCGCTCGTGATATCTAACTACATACAACGAAGAAAAGGCAATACCCAAGAACGTGAAGCCACCGAACCAAGCATCGACTTGGGCGATAGCGGCTGTTGCGGCGCGCACGAGATATGTGAAAAAGATAGCCTGATCGCCGCGTTCGAGAAGGAACCGGAGTATTTCGACGATGAAGAGCTGGACAAGTACTCTCACCGCGATTCATCGGCCTACGTGGAAAACGAGGTAGAGGAGTTCCGCGAGGTATTTTACTCGGTGATGGACGAAGAGAAGCCCCGCTGGGTAAGAAGCCTACAGATGCGAGAGATCCCCGTTCCCGACCAGTTGAAGGACGAAGTGCTGATGTTCGTGAACGAGTTGAGAAGCCATAAAATGCACGCCTAAGCGGGCGACACCTGATGGATATAGCCGAGTTACTCCAGTATGCTTTCTTCCGGAATGCCCTTCTGGGCAGTCTTTTCGCGAGTATCGCCTGCGGGGTCATCGGCACCTACGTCGTCTCCAGGAGGCTGGTATTTATCAGCGGCGGCATCACGCATGCCTCCCTCGGGGGGCTGGGCATCGGCTTCTACTTTAGCTTTCCCCCCTTGCTGTCTGCCATGGCCTTCTCAGTTTTCTCCGCATTTGGCATCCAGTGGCTCTCGAGCAGGCAGGGCGTGCGGGAAGACTCTGCCATCGCGGTCTTTTGGTCGCTCGGCATGGCCATCGGCATCGTGCTGACGTTCCTCTCACCAGGCTACGCGCCCAACCTTTCGGAGTACCTGTTTGGCAACATCCTCACTATCACCCGGCGCGACATCGCGGCGCTGGTCGTCTTGTCGTTGGTCCTCCTGTTTTTCTTCGCCCTGTTCTACCACGCGATCGTCGCCGTGTCATTCGATGCCGAGTTCGCGCGTACCCGGCGCGTACCCACCCAGTTTATCGAGTACACGATGATGCTCTTTATTGCCGTCACCATCGTGCTGAGCATCCGGCTGGTAGGCATCGTGCTGCTGATGTCGCTTATCACCGTGCCGCAAATGACGGCCAACCTGTTTACCGTGAATTACTCCAAAATCATCTCGCTTTCCATTCTCTTCAGTTTCGTGGGGTGTGTCGCGGGTTTGTTCCTTTCGTACTACTTGAACGTTCCTTCCGGCGCGTTCATCATTTTCGTGCTTATCGTGATGTTTTTCATCGGCAAAGCCGTGAAGGCGATAAAAACCTATCTCTCAATACCATCAAACTCAAAATAATATATACCTTAAAAGTCTAACATAAAAGTTGCATGTATCAGGTAAAACATTTATTAACCTTATATGCATATTGCTGATGTACGAAAAATCGTACATTTGTGGAAACAATTAAACTTTTCAAATATGATAGTCATTAGTCCAACTGATTTGCGGAATCAACAAAAGAAATACCTGGAAATGGCAGAAACGCAACCTGTTGTTGTTAAGAGAGGAGATAAGTTAATTCATTTAGTCGTACGTGACAGGGTGATAACGGATGATGATATCCGAAACGGGCTGACAAAAGAAGAATTATTAAACCGTGTCATCCCCCGTATTGAAAAACTTTTTGATAAGGAATGAAACAAGTTATCGTTGCCCCTGTAGTCGAAGATTATTTAGTTGAGCTGATCGAATTACTTTACAACAAGGACTATTTTGGATTTAAGGAAGATGCCATAGAATATGTATATTCTTTAATATCGGATATCTACGACACCTTGCCGAATAAGGTGAGTAAAATTGCTCCGCCTTATTTTTCACGATATGGTAAGGATCTGTGTTATTCGGTTTTCAAGAAAAATGATAATACACAATGGTATGTGTTTTTCAATTATGAAGATAATATTTTCTATGTACGTTACGTGGGAAATAACCATACTTGTGCGCAGCATATCCGGTAATTATACCAAAAGGGCGACAACCCAGGGATTAATCCACTTCATACGGTGGATACATTTTAACGTTCTTTATCAGAAAGACAATAAAACCGCATTTTTCGAGTTATAGAAGCAAACATTTTCGTTAAGCAATGAACAGAAGACAAACTCGTTTGGATTATGTCGTTGCGAGAAAATGTCTAAATTTAGTAAAATTGACGACCCGGCATAATTTGCTTCCTGATGCACTCGAAAAATCATATCACGCTACTCGTTCTCGGATGGGCCTGCTTGCTGCTTTGCACGGGGTGCTCCACCCGTGATAACACCCGCGGCAGCCGCGCGTACCACGAGTTCACCACCCGGTACAATGTCTACTACAACGCGGAAAAAACGTACCAAGAGATTCTCGACCAGCAGTTGGAGAGCCTTTCGGAAGACTACTCGCGGCTACTGCCCTACTCCCCTGCCCTGCCCGACACCTCTAAAAGCATCGCCGGCGGCCCGTTTAACGCCGTGATCGATAAAACCGAAAATGCCATACGGGAACACTCCATCTCGGCAAAGCCCCGGAGAGATCCGTCCCGACCGGGATCGCCGGAATATCGGCAATGGCTGCGACAAAACGAGTTTAACCCGTTTATCCATCAAGCTTGGCTGCTGATGGGGAAAGCACACGTGCAGAACGGCGACCACGAACAGGCGCTTTCGGTCTTCAACGAGGCAATCCGTATCTTTGGACCCGAAAGCGGCACGGCGTACGAGGCACGGCTATGGATGGCACAAGCTTACATCGGCATGGGCCGGCAGTACGAAGCGGAACAAATTATATACGGCTTGAAAACCTCCCCCGTTCCCGGGCAGCTGGAGGAATTACTTGCGGAGGTCAATGCCCGGTACTACCTACAAAGCGGGGATTATGCCCAAGCCATTCCCTACCTGAAGGAGTCGATCCGGTCAGAAAAGCGATTCAAACAGAAAAAGCGGTTGCAGTTCCTCTTGGCCCAACTTTATACCCTGCAGGGAGAAAAAGAACAAGCTCACCGCGCGTTCAACGAGCTGAAAGGGCTTTCCACCCCGCGCGAGATCGTTCAGAACGCGACCGCGTACCAACTTGCATTAACAACCGGCAAGCGTCAAGGAAAATTATGGAAGGAGTGGGAGCGATTGCAATGGAAAGGGAACGACGTAGACAGCCTCTCCGTGTACCGCCGTCTCCATGACATCAGTCTACTGGCGGGGAACGACTCTTTGGCCCTGCACGTTCGCGAGAAGGTGCCTGACATCGAGTTAGCCGAACTACCCGGCGACAAGAAGGACACATCCCCCATGCCTCGCGCTATATCCGAACGACCGCAAAGTGGAGAATTGGCCGATAGCATCATTCAGGAGGACCACTGGAGTTTCTTCCGGACACGGTGGCTTCGAGGCAATCGTTTTCATCATGAAAGCCACAGCGGCAAAAGCATCGAAAGCGAACCGGTAGTATTCAGCCCTGAACGAGATGTCCCGCATACACTCCTACTCCTACCGGAGTCACGGGGGCAAGATTACGAGCAGCTTCTCTTTGCCACCACCCGCTTTAATTTCGAGCGGTACCGCCTTCGGACGTTCGACGTCTCTTTTATCCCGCTCACGCGACCCGGGGCTCTCTCCATCCGTCCGTTCCCATCATTCGACGAGGCAAACCGCTACGCGCGAGTATTGGAAGCAGACTCCCTCTTTCGAACAGCTCTTCTTGAAGAAGCGATACTCCTTGCCATCTCGGAAGAAAACCTTGGCCTCTTGCACAGGGGAGCGGACGTGGAGCAGTACCTCGCGTTCTTGGCAACCGCTTTTGATGCAGAGCCGATAGCCTTGGAAACGAACGTAGGAAGCAGCGAGCCAAAAGGAAGCAGCGAGAGTACGGACCCTCTGGTCCCGGCTGATTTAATCGAAGCAGTGGAGGACAGCCTCGCGATTTCTCCCGGAAAAGAATCGAGGAAACCGGAAAAGACCGTACCTTTGAACACCGTACCGGTGGATGTGACAGGAGTGTCCCGATGGAACGCGCCCATACAAACGGATAGCCTGCTCGCGCCCCCCACACCCGGTGAATTGAAAAGGCTACTCGAGGAGAAAGAAGCCCAAGCCCTCCGGCAAACCGAGGGGACAGCAACACCCAAAAGCCGCGAGCAACTGCTCAAGGAAAGGGAACGAGAACGCCAGGAAAGAATCAAACAGCGTGAGCGCGCGTTGAAAGAACGGCAACGGGAACGGGAAGCCCTGCTGAAACAGCGCGAGCGAGAGAGACAACAACGGATCAGGTCGCAATAACCCGGTAGCGCTTTCGAGAATAGATAGTGCAACTCTCGCAAGTGATTTTACCGTTAACTACAAGACCGATAACCGCTCAATGGCAATAGCCACACGATACAGAAAAGAAAACCCAAGAATGGAAAAAGAGTTGAAAACAATCGTCTTCGCGACACATAACCCGCATAAACTGGCCGAGATACGCGAGATCGTGAATGGCCAAGTAAAAATACTCGGTTTAGATGAAATTGATTGTCACGAGGAGATCAAAGAAACAGGCAGCACCCTCGAAGAGAATGCCCTGCTTAAAGCGAAGCACGTGAAGGAGCGCTACGGGTACGACTGTTTTGCCGACGATACCGGCTTAGAGGTCGACGCGCTGGACGGCGCTCCCGGCGTCTACTCCTCCCGTTACGCCGGCCCCTCGTGCAACCCGGAAGACAACATGAACAAGCTGCTCAAGGCATTGCAGGGAGTCGATAACCGCACCGCCCAATTTCGTACCGTGATCGCTTTATTGACCGACGGCAATGAATACCTTTTCGAGGGAATAGTCAAGGGGCACATTACGCACGAAAAAAGAGGCGGCAAAGGCTTCGGGTATGATCCCCTCTTTATGCCCGAGGGAGAGGAGAAGACCTTCGCTGAAATGACTCCAGCCGACAAGAATCGACTGAGCCATCGCGCCCTCGCCATGGCAAAACTCTTCGATTTCCTCGGTATTCAAAAATAATACGTATCTTTGGATATATAACTATTTCATTAAGCTAAAAACTCATACCTTATGGCATCCAACATTCGCACAGGCATCATCGGCTACGGGCTTTCCGGCCGCGTTTTTCACGCTCCTTTTATCGACGTCGTGGAAGGATACGAACTCTCCATGATCAGCACCGCCAATCCCGAACGGAAGGCACTCGCCCAAGAACGTTATCCCTCCGCGGAAATTGTGCCCGGTGGGGAAGATATCATCAACGACCCCAACATTGACTTGGTTATCGTCACCTCCCCGAATACCGACCATTTCCGTTGGGCTAAAGAGGCACTCCTCGCGGGCAAGCATGCGGTGGTGGAGAAACCGTTCACGATTGACGCCGCCGAGGCCAATGAGCTGATCGGGATCGCGAAACAGCAAAAAAAGATCCTTACCGTATACCATAACCGCCGTTTCACGAGCGACACCAAGACCGTGAAGAAACTGCTCGACAGCGGGCTGCTGGGAGAGATAGTGGATTACGAAACCCACTTCGACCGATACCGCACCGACCCGCGTCCACGAGGCGCGTGGCGGGAAGAACCTCTGCCCGGCTCAGGTATCTTTTACGATTTGGGCTCACACCTGATCGACCAAGCCCTCTGGTTCTTCGGGATGCCGACAGCCGTTACCGCCGAGATTAACAAGCAACGCCCTTGGGCAAAAGCAGATGACCACTTCGACGTGCGGCTCCACTACCCCACTTTCACCGCCACCTTGAAGTCGGGCATGATCTGCCGCATACCCGGTGCCACGTACATGCTCCACGGCACCAACGGATCGTTCGTGAAGTACGGGCTGGACGTGCAAGAAGCCACGCTCGACGGAGGCGCCAAACCCGTCGGGAACGACTGGGGCCGTGAACCCGAAAGCATCTGGGGAACGCTTAACGCCGAATACGAGGGAGTAAAATTCCAAGGCAAGGTGGAGAGCGAGCAAGGCGACTACCGCGAGTACTTCATCAACCTACGCGATGCCATCAACGGCAAAGCCGAACTGGCCGTGAAGCCCGAGGAGGCCCGCGACGTGATGCGTATCATTGAGCTGGCCTTCCAAAGCAGCCAAGAAAGGCGCACCGTCGAAGTAAAGTAGTTTGGCTACACCCGAAAACGCGGGTTATGGGACACGATGCAATAAAAATGGGACTCATCGAGTGGCTCATCCAACTTGAGGATGATGAGATGATCAATTACCTGAAGGTTGTTAAAGAAAGTGACAACGGTTGCGATGAGTGGTGGGACAATCTTACCGATGAACAAAAAACGGGAATAGAAAGAGGGCTGAAGGATATCGATGAAGGAAGAACTTATCCCGAAATTGCCTGCTGCTGATAATCGTTGCCATATCTTGATTTTTTTGTTATAAATTACTTGTTGCTCCAAAGAGAGGCCTTTTTCCAAAAGCGGCTGCATTTTAAATATCTGCCTTTTCAGAAATAATATATTTAATTTTACTACTTTTGCAGACACGCTATCATTGATTGTTAATGCAGGTATTAGAGAAGTAGTTTTCCAAACATTTTCACGCCTACTACCGCCCGCTTTGCTTGCATGCCCTCCGTTTCATGGGCAGCGCGGAGGAAGCCGAAGATGTGGTCCAAGAGACCTTCGTGAGCCTGTGGAACAAGCGGGAACAGTTAGATACGATTAAATCGGTCAAATCGTATCTCTACACCGCGGTTCGAAATAATTGCCTGACCCGCGTACGCGACGCGAAACCCACTACCACGCTCGATCAAGTAGCAGCCGATGAATGGCTTTCGGAAGAGGAGTAAGTGGAGCGCACCGAGATGGAAGCGCGTATCTGGAAAATGATCGATGAGCTGCCGGAACGCCGCCGTGAGATATTCCTGATGGCTAAACGGGACGGGATGAATTATAAAGAAATCGCTGAGGAGGCGGGGTTGACCGTTAAAACCGTTGAAAACCACGTTTTTCGTGCCATGCAATCGCTTCGCTCCAAGGATCTCAAGACGTATCTTTTTTTCTTTGCCTGACTTCTTTGAGCAGGAAGCGACGAACGAGCACCACGAATTTCGATAAAAGAAAGGAGCCGGGCATGCTCGTGAGGATTCTCGTTTTTTTATCCTTTTTAAAAATTCTCCCGATGGAGTGAGGGATTTTCATCTTCCCGCGTCTTATAGATATCATGTGCTTAAAAAGAAATAAAAACTTTTAATTATTTACATCAATGAAACGCATCTATTCTATCATGCTCACGGCAGTCGTTATCTTCGGACTGTCTCCCTTGGCTGCCTTCGCCCAAGAACAAACACCGTATGAAGTGGAGTACCAGATTCCACGAGGTTACAAGGATTTCCGCTTCTCGGTAGGTGGCGGGTATGCCTTTCGTCTTGGCAAAGTTGAAAAAACAGGCGATACCAAAATCGACGACCTCAACAAGAAGCTGCGCCATGGCTATACCCTTGATGCCGACGCGCAATATTTCTTCAAGGAAAGCTGGGGACTTGGGCTCAACGTCAACTTTTGCTCCTCGTCCACTTCGGGGAACAACATTGAGATTCCCGACTATGGAAATGCCAATAGTTACAAAGAGTCGCAGAATGTCTTTTTCGTAGGGCCTTCTTTTGCAGGACGCAGCGAGACCGACAAATTCCTGTTGGTCTCTTCGTTCGCGATAGGGCCGATGTTCTACATGGACAGAATAACGGTCGACGGCAGGGTGGTTGATGGCAACCAGACCACATTTGGGTTCAATGCAGGAGTGGCCGGGGAGTATAAGTTGAATGCTAAAACCGGGGTGGGACTGAAACTTTCCTACACGCTCGGGACTATCAATTCAATTAACTTTGAAGGACAAAACATGGAATATAAAGAACCGGTAAGCATCTCCAACCTGATGGCCACCGTTTTCCTGAGTTTTCGCAGCTGGTGAACAAGTAAGTCAAGATCATTATGAATAGGAAACCTATTTTTGTCCTCTTTTTACTGGCCTTCGTTACGACCTTCCCCGCGCGGGCCCAGTTCAGGGCAAGCCTGCAGGCCGGCCCCGACCTATCGAACCAATCCTTACTACTCAACGGGGTGGAAGCGGATATCTTTTCTACCCGCACGGGTTTTCACGCGGGCCTCGCAGCAGAGCACATGTTCGGTCACCGCTTCGGACTGGAAAGCGGCCTAATCTACTCCCACCGGGGAGCGACCATTAACCCGGACAAGTATTACCAGGGAAGTGAACTACCCGAAGGGTTTACAATGGAAGGGCACGTGAGCTTGCAAACACTGGAGATTCCGCTCTACGCGAAGCTGAAGTTCAGGTTATCGCCCGGTATGCAACTCTTTGTGGCGGGAGGCGCTTTCGGGAGCTACGCGCTCAAAGCGGAACAGTACGTGAAGCATTCGTGGGAAGGGGATCATATAAAAATGAAATGGAGCCTATTCGAGCCCGAGATACAAGTAATGGGAGAAACGGAAGACAACTTTCTAATGTTGCAACGCTTTAACGCGGGCATCGCCTTGAAAGGCGGGGTGGAGATAGGGGAACTGCTTACCGTTGGCCTCGGTTTCCGACAGGTGTTGAACAATATGGCTGCCTTCGGGTATTCCCTGAATGGCCGAACCGTGAAGCCTGATATCTCCATGTGGAGCGTATCCTTATCGCTGGGGTACTTCTTGTGAAACGGCGAAACGGGAAATGATCTCGACACACCCAAGGGGTACGAACATCCCGCGACTGTTTTTGCGTCGTTTAATCAGAAATCCGATGTTTTGTCAATAACGAGAAGAAGTTCTTAAACTACAAGCAAGAAAGCAATGGAAAAGAGCCGTCGAAATATGGATGAAGCTGTCCGTTTCGTGGCTCGACACTACCGGGAGGGGGTGTTCGAGCCCTCGAACGGGTGGAGAAGAGTGACTGCTTCCCTTCCAGGCTTTGGAGTAGTAAGGAAAGCGCGACGCGCATCGCTGGTAACACGTATGGCTGCTGCAGTCCTCCTGCTGCTCGTCGCGGTAGTCGGCGTGTGGATAACAGTAAACCGATCGCAGCAGTTGCTTGCAGACGCCGACAACACGAGATTCACCCTTCCCGACCAAACCGGGATCGTGATGCAAAAGGGAGCCACCCTAGAATACAACAGGCATTTTGGCAAAACCGGACGGTACGTCTCGATGCGGGGAGAGATCACGTTCACGGTGGCACGTGATGACGCGAAACCCTTCATCGTCTCCACGCCCTCGGCACGAGTAGAGGTGCTCGGCACGGAATTTACCGTGATTACCGGCGATAACGAGACCCGGCTTATCGTTGAATCGGGAACGGTCCGGTTCACTCCTAACGACCCGGTGATCCCTTTGCTATGCAGTGCCGGTATGGTCGTCCATTACAGTGCCGCGGATGAAACCGTGAAAGTAACTTCGCCAGACAGCGAGATGGAAATTAACGGCATCAGGCGTTCGCTCACTTTCAACAACATGAAACTGAAAGAGGTTATCCCGGTGCTTTCACACTTCTACAACGTGCCTATCGAGTTGCCGGAAGCCGACGCCGAGTTACCATTCACTTCCTCCTTCACGGGAGAAAGCATTATCCAGGTCATCAACATCATCAACCTCACGCTCGACACGCGCGTAACTATTACCGAT
>JBBACU010000010.1:0-17138 GCA_041656815.1 Proteiniphilum sp. | reverse complement strand
GCTTCGCGAATCGCTCGACGGGAGCAACACCGACTTGAACCAGAAGCTAACCGACTTCAAGCTGAACCTCTACGACGAGGAGATATTCGTGTTCACACCTAAAGGAGACCTGTTCAAGTTACCCAAAGGGGCCACGGTGCTTGATTTCGCATTTGCGATCCATTCCAACCTGGGGGCTACCTGCATGTCGGGCCGTGTGAACGGTAAAAACGTGCCCATCCGGTACGTGCTCAAGAGTGGCGACCAGGTGGAGATCAACACCTCTTCACACCAAGCGCCCAAGCAGGACTGGCTGAACTTCGCGGTAACCTCGAAAGCCCGTACCAAAATCCGGCAGCTGTTGAAGGAAGAGTCGGTGAAGCAGGTAGATATCGCCAAGGAGACGCTTTCGAGGCGGATGAAGAACCGCAAGATCGAGGTGGACGAGGCACACCTGATGCAGTTAATTAAAAAGCTGCGGTACAAAACGGTTACCGATTTTTACGTGGATATTGCTGTTGAGAAACTGGACGTGAACTGGGTGATCGACCGCTACTTGGAAATGGAAAACAGGGAGGCCGAAAGCAGGGAAACCCATGCCGCGGTGAGTGCCGAGCAGTTCACGTTAAAGACTCCTGCTGAAGATCTCAGGAGTAGCGACGAACTAATTATTGATCAAAACCTGACGGGGATAGATTACAAGCTCGCGAAGTGCTGTAATCCGATTTTCGGGGACGATATCTTCGGGTTTGTTTCTTCACAAGGGATCAAGATACACCGTGTCTCCTGTCCCAACGCGCACGACCTGTTTTCAAGATTCGGTTACCGGGTATTAAAGGCCCGTTGGTCGGGAAGCACCGGCTCTTCCAGCTACACCATCGTGCTCAGGGTGATCGGAAACGATCAACTCAATATCGTGGCTAACCTGATGTCGATCATCTCGAAAGAGGAGGGAGTGCAGATGCGCTCCATCTCCATCGATTCTAACGACGGGCTGTTTCAAGGAAACATCGCGGTGATGCTCGCGAATACCTCCATGTTGGAGCAGCTGATAAAAAAGCTCAAGGCCGTAAAAGGGGTGAAATCGATCGAAAGGTTGAATTAAGAGTCTGCTTTCACGCTCTCTCCACCCGCACTTTTCCGCGTGCGCTGATTTTCATTTCATCTGTTTCCAGGCTCGCGGGGTGTTTACAACTTCTATCCCTCTTCATCGAGTGGGAGAGAGTCGTCAGGGAAGTCGGCTGATTCCGGCTCGTCGATATCGGTCGGCGCGGGAGTGCTTGTTTGTTGTGGGTCGTCCATTGTCTCGTGAGAATTCGCGTCCGTGTTGTTTCCTCCTCCTTCTTCAGGAGCCTCTGCCGGCTCGGGTATCTCTATCGTTTCCAATAGCCGCTGCACGTATTCTCTCTCGTAGTCTTGCGGGCGGAGAATGTTATCCCCGTATTTAATAAGATCAATGTCGATCACTACTTTTCCCAAGTACTTGTCGCGCGGGGTACGTCCCACGGCCCGCTCTGTCTGCTTGATCTTGTCGATCACCTCTTCGGGTCGCATCTCGGTATCCACGACAGCAAGTATGTTTCGAAAAAGATAGGAGTACTTCTCTTCTTCCGGCTCGGTCAGGATAGGTTCGCTAAATATAATATCGGGAAAAACAAATGTAAGCATTCGCTTCGCTTTATCAATGTTAGTCTTAGCGAATGTGTTGGACCCTATGGTAAGTAAAATTGTGCTCATACTGATAAATTGAATTACAAATATACACATTTTTGATGAAAACGCACGAGTAAATCCAAAATCTATTACCTTTGTTCTATTAATCGTGTTAAAAATGAAAAATTTCCATCTTGTCTCTTTCCTTTTGCTTCTTTTGCTCTCTTTTGAAATACAGGCGGAGGATGCCCGGCCGTTGGTGTACCAGATCAACATCAAGGAGAATATAGGCAGCAACACCTGGATTTACCTGCAAAACGGGTTGCACGAAGCCATGCTGGCCGAAGCCGACGCGGTATTATTGCACATGAACACCTACGGGGGAGGGGTGCTAGAGGCCGACTCCATGCGGACGGCCATCCTGAACTCGCCTATCCCGGTACACGTGTTTATTGATAACAACGCGGCATCGGCAGGGGCGCTTGTCTCCATCGCGTGCGACAGCATCTTCATGCGAAGCAGCGGCTCCATTGGGGCGGCCACGGTGGTGGAGGGGGGCACGGGCGACCGGGCACCGGATAAATACCAGTCTTACATGCGGGCTACCATGCGGGCCACGGCCGAGAGCCACGGGAAGGAGGTGATCGTGCAGGATGGCGACACGGTTGAACGGTGGCGGCGCGATCCCACCGTGGCGGAAGCGATGGTGGACGAGCGTGTGGTGGTACCGGGATATGCCGATTCCACGCAAATCCTCACGCTCACGGCCAGTCAAGCGGTCGAGCTGGGGTATTGCGACGGCATTGCCGAGAGTGTGCACGAGGTGATCGTGACCTACCTGGGATACAGCGATTACAGGCTGGAAACGTACAATCCATCGTTCTATGATAAAATAAAAGGCTTCCTGACCAGCGGGGTGGTGCAGGCTTTCTTAATCATGTTTATTATCGGGGGGATCTATTTCGAGCTGCAATCGCCCGGTGTGGGCTTTCCCTCCGCCGTAGCCATCACGGCAGCGCTGCTCTACTTTACCCCGTTGTACCTCACGGGGTATGCCCAGAACTGGGAGGTGCTACTTTTCGTGCTGGGGCTTATATTTATCGTCTTCGAGATTTTTGTAGTCCCCGGTTTCGGGATTCCCGGTATCTTGGGTATTCTTTTCGTGTTGGCGGCATTGGTGCTCGCGATGGTGGGCAACGTGCGGTTCAATTTCGAAGGAGTGCCCCTGAGAGAGGTGTTCCAAGCGACGATGACGGTGATGGGAGGCATGGGCATGGGCCTGGTCTTGATCATTTACCTTTCGAGCCGGATAGGCAAGCGGGGATTGTTGAGGAACGTGGCGTTGAACACCGATCAGGAAGGATTTATTTCGGTGTCGATGGAACCCGTTTCCTTGATCGGGAAAACGGGCGTGGCAGCCACTGACTTGAGGCCTTCCGGCAGGGTCTTCATGGAAGGGGAGTATTACGACGCCAACTCCCTGAAAGGTTTCATCGAAAAAGGAGACGAAGTGGTGGTAATCCGGTACGAGGGCTTTCAGCTACACGTGCGAAAAAAGGGATGATGTCGATCACGACCAGCGGATAGCATCTTGCCAAACAGTCGTGTAGACACCGCGCGTGAAAATATCGCGTGGTGAGCACGTGTAAAAAACCCCGGTCTAACCGGGGCTTTTATTTTTTTGAACCACTTACCGCGTTTCACTGATCGTGCAAGGAGATTTTTATTCAAACCACACGAGGTGAAACTTAATTATACGCGGCAATTTCTTTTTCCGTGTAGGCTCCTCTCTTGGCCAAGTAGAAGATAGCAAAAGGAACGATCAATAACACGATAGCCCATAGTATGTTGGTGACAAGGCTCCCTCTTTTCATGTTGTTCACGTAAATGTGCCCCAGCAAGCCCTCGATCACCAAAACTAACCCTATAATCAGGTTGGTATTGTTGGTTGAGCCCATAAAAAAAGGAATCACCAGAACGGCAACGCCCGCGAGCATCATAACGGCACCGATGTATTTTGCAAAATCTTTCATGTGTGTGTAATAATATTATATGTTTTTGATTTCGTATCGCAAATAAACACAAAATTCAACAAACAAGGAAATTATTCGAGATAAAAAATAGGGTTATCCACGAAAAAAGGAGATCCGGGATAAAAATCCCCGTTATTTGAAGGAGACGATATAAAAAATATTTATTTTTGTGAAATCATTTGCGAAAAGGTGCTCATGCCTTTTCAATGAAAGTAATCTTCATAAGAATAATCGTGTGGTGAATAAAATGTTCAAGTACATTCGTCGTTTTCCGCGCTTGGCAAAACAAATAAATTTGTTCTGCTCTTGCTTAACGAAAACGCTCTCTTTTTTGTACCAATGGATTGTTTTCGTGCCGCTGTTTTTGGTGTTGACCTTGATCACGGCTCTCGTGGTGATGGGGATGGCCCCGCTCTTCGGAAGTCGTTTCTGGGGGTACCAGCCGCCTAAATGGTGGTCGAGGCTCACCTGTTGGTTGGCATTGTGCCGCGTCAAGACAAGGGGGCATGAACACCTCGATCCCCGGCAATCGTATGTTTTCGTGGCAAACCACCAAGGGGCGTTTGATATCTTTTTGGTATATGGTTTTTTAAAACATGCCATCATCTGGATGCAAAAACAGAGCTTACGCGAGATTCCGTTAGTGGGCTTCGCGTCTGAAAAGGCGGGACACGTTTTCGTGGATAACTCGAACCCTGCCGCGCGTGCCGCGACCATTGAAAAAGCCAAAAAGGGGATTACCGATGGAGTGTCGATCGTGATTTTTCCCGAAGGAGCCCGCACGAAAAATGGTAAAATGGGACGTTTCAAACGGGGAGCCTACCACATCGCCCATGATATGAAATTGCCCATCGTGCCGCTGACCATCAACGGGCCTTACGATGTGCTGAAACGAAATACGCTTCGGCTCAAGCCGGGAAAAAAAATGGAACTGGTGATTCATCCTCCCATATGCACGAGCAAGCTGTCACAGGATGAACTCACCGGGTTAATCGAAAACAGCCGGGAAATTATTCATGACGGTTTGTGGGAAAAATATAAATAGGTGTATATAATAAAAGAAGCAGGTATATAAAAAAGGAAAGGTTGTCTCACGACAACCAATCTTCATTGTTAACCTTAAATCTAATACCATGAAAAACACGTTGCAAAGATAAGGCGTGTCTCTCTAATCTCCAAATATTACCGGCAGGAAAACGCTTCTTTTAAAATTATTTATTGTTTTCGCGGCTTTTAGCCGCTTGGGAAGCAGCAACGTTTGTATTTGTTTGCAAAAACATATGCCTTTTTCACCCATTAACCCGATGGGTTTTTCTTCGCTTTTAATCGTAGATCTTGTTCGCGAAGAAATTGAAAAGGCTCCAGTTGTAGCGGTACCAACGCCGGGTTGCCCGCTGTTTGCCCCCGAACTGGAGCAGAAAACGCGATCGTCCGGCATTTTTATTTAGGAAACCCACGTCCATGTAGTCGAAATATAAAAAACCTTCGTCTTCAGCCATCTGCATGGCAGAGTAAAGGGTAAAGATAGTAGGGTAAAGCGTTTTATATCGTTTGGATTTACCCCACGAGTAGAGGCAATACACCGTCTGTTTTTTCTCGAAACCAAGGATAGCCCCGCCAATGATTTTCCCTTGGTAACGGGCGAGCACGATTTTACCTTTTCCCTGGAGAACGTAATGGTGAAAGAAATTCTCGAAATAGGCATAGGGAGGAAAACGGTGGGATATCTTTTTTTGGTTGGTGTCCCGTATAAGCGTGTAAATTTCCTGCAGGCGCTCCGACGACCGGAATTCTTCCAGTGTTACCCCTTTTCTGCGGGCTTTGTTAACTTGATTTTTTCGAGTGGCCGATAACTGGTCCCATATCTTTCGTTTTCGTTGCAGCGAGTTCCGTATATTGATCCATTTGATGGAATAAAACTTGTTCTCTCGAAATCCCTTGTACCCGAAAATCGCGTCTCCCAAGTTTTCATAGCGGATCAGGAACACTTTGCCTCGCACCTCCTTCACCAACCGGGTGATAAGCACTTCAAAAATATCTATCCGGGAACACTTCTCGTCAAAAAAAGCGGGCTGTTGCGATATAAAACACCGCTTGAACAACTTGCCGCTAAAGAGCCGATTGACCCGCGTGATATTGGCAAACATCGCTGCCACGGGCGTGTCGCCATCGAAAGCGACCAGCATGAGCGGGGTATAAGTGGGGGAATGGCTGTACCAATCGAACGACGAAGCATAGTGAAAGAAAGAAACTTCCTTCAATGCAGGAAGATCTGCCTTTTGATAGTATATCTCCACACGGTACTTCATCTGTTTTAATAGTTTGTTTGTTTTGCCGGCCACTGCCTCTTTGGTTTACCCTCGATAACAAAAATAATAAAAAAAACTAACGTGCCTAAATTTTTACCGGGATAAAGGGGTAATAATCGTGTGTGAAGGGGCAGTTTCGGTATTTTTTGTCTATTTTTGCAGTTTGGTAAGCAAAAACTATTTCTTCAGGCTAAAAATAGCGGGTAAACGAAAGCGGTGAGCAAAATCTCTGCGTTCATTCGCGTTATGCCGTGGAGGATAATAGGCTTAATTTTGAATGGTATATGGCGAAAAAAATTCTTGTTACAGGAGGAACCGGATACATCGGTTCACATACAGTCGTTGAGCTCCAACAGGCCGGGTATGATGTGGTGATTGTGGACAACCTGTCCAATTCCAGTGCCGACGTTTTGGAAGGTATCACGCGTATCACCGGGGTGCGCCCCGCTTTTGACAAGCTCGATTGCACCGATATGGAAGCGATGGAGGCGTTATTCAAAAAACACCGCTTTGACGGGATCATCCATTTTGCCGCGAGCAAAGCGGTAGGGGAGTCGGTACAGCAACCGTTGCTTTACTACCGGAACAACTTGGTGTCGTTGATCAATCTTCTCGAGTTGATGCCGGTCTACAACGTGAGTGGAATCGTTTTCTCTTCATCCTGTACCGTGTACGGGGAACCCGATCAGAACCCCATCGATGAAAGCGCTCCCATAAAGCCGGCGGCATCGCCCTACGGGAACACCAAGCAGGTCAACGAAGAGATCATTCAAGACTTTGTGCACTCCGGGGCTCCCATCAAGAGCATTATTCTCCGTTATTTTAATCCCATAGGCGCGCACCCCTCGGCCGAGATTGGCGAGTTGCCGCTGGGGGTGCCGCAAAACTTGGTGCCGTATATCACCCAGACCGGTATTGGCATCCGGAAACAGTTGAGCGTGTTTGGGGACGATTACGATACTCCGGATGGATCCTGCATCCGGGATTTTATTAACGTGGTGGACTTGGCCAAGGCGCATGTTATCTCCATCGAGCGTATGCTGGAAAACAAATCAAACAACCCCGTCGAGGTGTTTAACCTGGGTACAGGCACCGGACTTTCGGTGCTGGAGTTAATCAAGGTTTTCGAGAAGGTGTCCGGAAAGCCATTGAACTACAAGATCGTGGGCCGCCGTGAAGGCGATATCGAAAAAATCTGGGCGCAACCCGATAAGGCAAACAACGTGCTGGGGTGGAGCGCGAAAGAAACCATCGAGGATACCATGGCATCCGCTTGGAAATGGCAGCAGCGCCTGCGAGAAAAAGGAGCGATGTAGTAGCCGGCCCATGGATAAAAGTCAGCGCGCACATTATGCATGGCAGGGAATAGAATATAAAGCGAGATAGGAGCCCGGAGGACAAGGGTTGTTTAAAAGTAGTATTCGATCATGAGGTAGTAATCCTCCCTTCCCTCAACGGAATTATCCATTTCGATTTTGTTCTCTCTTGCCAGCCATCCGATCGCGGTGTAAATTTCCTTCTCGGATAAGCCGGAAGCATCCCGTAATTGTTGGATGCTCCACTTTTGATTGTTGTTCAAAAGATTCCAGATAATGCCCGCGTTTGTCCCGATTGATTTCTTGTTCATTGCGTTTGTCTTTATAATGTGGAAACCCATGTGCTCAACACCATTTAAAACGCTTTTCGGGGGGCTTTTGTTCTATCTGCCCGGGTGAAAACAAGGTGAATCACCCCGGTCCCGAGGGCCTGCCGTCACGGGCTGGCCTCGCGTTTTATGAGCACGGCTGGAGACTTAAAGAGAGGTAAAAACGAAGAGGTAAAGATAGACAGCCGGCACGGCCAAGAGAAGGCTGTCGATGCGATCCAAGATGCCGCCGTGGCCCGGGATAAGGGTGCCCGAGTCTTTCACGTTGCAGGTGCGTTTGATAAGCGACTCGAACAGGTCGCCCAGTGTTCCAAATAGAGACACCGCTATCGCGAAGCCAATCCAAAAAATAGCGTGGAAAGAAGGGTACAACCGGGCAAAGAACAGGGCGGCAAGAACCGTGAAAAATATGCCCGCGAGGAATCCCTCGACCGATTTTTGAGGGGAGATGTGCTCCATGAGCTTGCGTTTCCCGGTGAGCGAGCCGATGAAGTAAGCGGCGGTGTCGTTTACCCATAGGAAAACGAACAGGGCCAAGATGGGCACCCAGTCATAGCCAACACCCGACAAATTGCTTTGGTAGGAGTAGGAGAGAAGCATCAGGAGGCTCAACGGCATGGTGATGTAGATCTGGCCGAAAACCGAGTAGATGATCCCGTGAAGGATATCCTCCCGACGGAGAAAAATGGCAGAAGTGATAAGCGCGAGCAGGTAAACAAGGATGACCACCGGTAACGCGAAGGCAGACTGTCCCTCCAAGTATAGGAAGACCGAGAAAAAAAGAAGAATGCCCGATGCAATATTGAATGCCTTGCTGATAGCATGTGACGTATCCTTTTCTACCATGCGGTAGAACTCGAAGAGACCCATGCCAAGGATGGCGCCAAAGACCGCGAGGAATGAAAAGCGTCCCCCCAGTACACCAAACAGGATGACCAAGATGTATAAGATGCCGGCCACCGCGCGTGTTAGGATCTCTTTTATTTTCAAGCCTCCTTTTCCTCCTTTTCCGTTCCCGCTTCTTCTTTTGTTCCTGTATCTTCTTTCTCACCTTCGGTTTCCGTTGCCGACGGCGAATCTTTTTTTTCCTCTTCCTCGAGATCAATTCCATGCTCCGTGAGCAGGTTGTACCACGTGATTATTTTTTTCACGTCGCTCGCGTATACACTCTCTCTGCTATAGTCGGGCAGGATCTCCCCGAAGTAGGTGAACAGCGTGTTTCCGGATGGCTTAGGCCCCAGCGACAACTGCTTTCCTTCTTCCTTCTCCTTGATCAATTTCAGCACCTCCCGTAACGGGGTATCGCCGTCGTTGGTGTAAATGGAGACGTCGCTCAGTGCTACCACCTTCTCTTGGGCATAAACGGGAATACGTTTGCCGTCGGATAGCGATTCAACGATATTCAGGTTTTGGTTCGTGGATATAAGTTTGTAGAGGCCGGGACGTCCGGTGACGGATAGAATTTTGGAAAGCATAATCAATTTTTGTTTTGCCGGTTTTTGTTTCACGAGTGCAAAAATAAGCAGTAGCCGCCATATTCGCAACTTTTCAAAACTTTTTTCTTGAAAAGAGGGGCTCTTTAGAAAAAATGGCCTACATTCGTGAATGGCAAAAAAAACGGCAACGGCAGTAACGATCGCGATAACCATGCTTTTATCGTGTACCGGCAACCGCGCGAACAAACAGGATGACAGCGCGGCACCCGGAGGAGCCCGGGTGGCAGCCACCATGGGTGGTGAGATGCTTCTACTGGTTGGCACCTACACCTCGCGCGGGGGAAGTGAAGGAGTATACCTTTACCGGTTTGACACCGATACGGGCAAAGGCGACTCGCTTGGCATGGCCAAGGCAGATAACCCTTCTTACCTCACGGTAAGCCCGGACGAGCGGTTCGTGTATACCGTGAGCGAGGGTGGCAAAGGCAGCAGTGCCGTGCATGCTTTCTCGCTCGACAAGCAACAAGGACGCATGGAGTTATTAAACTCCCTGCCCACAAATAGCGAGGGGCCGTGTTATATTACCATCGATGGCAAGGGAAGGAACCTGCATACCGCGAACTACGGCGGGGGAAGCATCTCGTCGTTCCGGGTGAACGAGGACGGTTCTCTTGCCCCGGGCACCTCGGTTATGTTATTCAGCGGGGCGGGGCCTGATTCAACGCGACAGCAGAGCCCGCACCTGCACTCGGTAAGGTACACGCCCGACGGGCAGTTCTTGTTCGCCGCCGATCTGGGAACAGATAAACTCTACCGGTTTACCGCGAACGATACGCCGTTCGAAGGCCAACCGCCCATTCACGAGAGCAGCCTCAGGGAGTGGAGCACTCCAGCGGAGACGGGGCCGCGCCATTTTGATTTCCACCCCGACGGGAAGTTCCTCTACCTGTTGGGGGAATTATCGGGCGAGGTGATTGTCTACGATTACCATTACGGGGAGTTACAACAGAAACAGGTGATTGCCGCTGACACCCTCGGCGCCCGGGGGAGTGCCGATATCCGCGTGTCGCCCGATGGCCGCTTTCTCTATGCTTCCAACCGGTTGCAAGCCGACGGGATCGCCATCTTCTCCATTGACTCCGAAGAGGGAACACTCACCCGGGTGGGATACCAGCTTACTGCCAAGCATCCGCGCAATTTCGAGATCACGCCTAATGGTAACTTTTTATTGGTGGCCGGAAGGGACGATGATAAAGTGCAGGTATTCCGGGTGGATAAAGAGACCGGCTTGTTGACCGATACCCACCAGGATATCCCGGTCAGCAAACCGGTTTGCTTGAAGTTCGCAGGGGCGGAATGGTGAGGGTCGTATGATTCGTCGCGTCTTTTTTACAGATTGCCCAGTCGCGCGATTTCTTCGATATGATAAGGCGTGGCTTGGTACACAAAGTAGTTTAGCCAGTTGATGTACAGTAGGTTAGCATGCGATCGCCACTGCACCAGCGGTGGCTGTTCCGGGTCGTTGTCCCGGTAGTAGTTTAGCGGTAGCTCCACCGAATCCATTCCTTTTTCTTTATCGCGGGTGTACTCGTTGTGAAGGGTAAGGGGGGAGTACTCGGAGTGCCCCGTCACGTAGAATTCCCGTCCGCCCCGTGACGCGAGGATATAGACGCCCGCCTCTTCCGATTCGGAGAGGATCGTTACCTCCGGTTGCCGCGCTATCTCCTCTGCCAAGATAGTGGTATGGCGGCTGTGGGGCGCGTAGAACACATCGTCGAACCCCCTGAAAAGTGGGAAGGTGGGATCGTTTAGCGTGTGGCGGAATACGCCGAACAATTTCTTGTCCAGCGGATGTTTGTTGATGCCGTAAAAGTGTTGCAACGCGGCTTGCGCGCCCCAGCATATGTAAAAGGTAGAGGTGACGTGCGTACGTGCCCAGTCGAATATCTCGGTGAGCTCGTCCCAATAAGTTACTTCCCGGAACGGCAGCATCTCCACGGGAGCCCCGGTGATGATCATGCCGTCGTAATAGGCCTCTTTTACCTCGGAAAAACGGGTGTAAAACATCATCAAGTGTTCCACCGGCGTATTCTTGGGCATGTGAGTGGAGAGCCCGAGGAACTCCACCTCGATTTGGAGAGGCGAGTTGGAAAGCAACCGTATCAGGTCGGTCTCGGTAGTTATCTTCAGGGGCATCAAATTGAGAATAAGTATCTTTAACGGGCGGATATCCTGCGTAGTCGCGCGCAGGTCGTCCATCACGAAGATATCTTCTTTCTTCAATATCTCTACAGCCGGTAAGTTATCGGGTAAATTCAGGGGCATAATTCTCAGTCTCCTATTCTATCGAAGCAGTTAAAGCAGCACTACCTCTTCTTTTTTTATTTTCAGTTCGCAGTAGTGGCACTGCAGCTCTACTTTTTCTTTATCGATCACGTGGAACCGGGTTTTCATCGGCTCGTTATTGGTGACGCATTTGGGATTATTGCACTTCATGATCTCCACGATCTCGTCTGGAAGCACCACCTTTTTCTTCTCCACCACCTCGAAATCGCGGATGATGTTAAGGTTCACGTTGGGTGCTACCAAGGCAATGCGGTTGAGCTCGTCTTCACGGAAGAACTTGTCGGAGACCTTGATGATTCCCTTATTCTCCATCTTGTTGCTCTTGAGGTTGTTGCCGATGGTGATGCGGTTGTTTAGCTGTTGGAGCTGCAGCAACGAAACCACTTTAAAAACGGCCGCGGTGGGTATGTGATCGATGGCCGTGCCGTTTTCGAGGGCGGCCACTTGTAACTCTTTTCCCATAATGCATCGTAGAAATTAATATATATCTTACTTCGATTCAATCCCCATCAAGTCGCAGATGATGGCTTGACGAGCGTACATGCCGTTTTCGGCTTGTTCAAAATAGTACGCCTTGGGGTTCGCGTCCACGTCTTGGTTGATCTCGTTCACGCGGGGGAGGGGATGCAACACCTTCAGGTTTGCTTTCGACTCCATCAGCATTTGGTCGCGCAGGATGTAAACATTCTTCACTTTCTCGTACTCCATCAGATCGGTGAACCGTTCCTTCTGTACCCGTGTCATGTAAAGGATATCCGCGTTATTGATCGCTTCCGGCGCGAAATCGGTAAACTCCTTGTAGGGAATATTTAATTTATCGCAGAAAAGCTTGTACTTATCGGGGATATGCAGTTCCTCGGGTGCCACGAAATTGAAAGTAGGGTTAAAGTGAGACATCCCGTGGATGAGGGAATGTACCGTACGCCCGTACTTGAGGTCGCCCACGATGGTGATGGTGAGGTTTTCTAACGTTCCTTGCGTTTCGTAAATCGAGAACAGGTCGAGCATCGTCTGCGTGGGATGCTGGTTTGAGCCGTCGCCGGCGTTGATTACCGGTACGCGTGATATCTCGGAAGCGTACCGGGCCGATCCCTCGAGGTGATGCCGCATGATGATCAGGTCAGCGTAATTGCTTACCATCACGATGGTATCTTTGAGCGACTCCCCTTTGGCGGCGCTGCTGGTGGCCGAGTCGGAGAAGCCGATGATGCGGCCGCCCAGTCGGTTGACCGCCGTCTCGAAGCTAAGCCGCGTGCGGGTAGAAGGCTCAAAGAAGAGCGTGGCGCATACCTTCCCTTTCAGGAGATCGCGGTCGGGTTCCTGCTTGAACCGCATCGCACTCTCCAGTATGCGAAAGATGTCGTCTCGCCCGTAGTCGCTGATATTGACTAAGCTTTTAGGTCTCATCGCCTCAAAATTTACAACTCCAAGTCTATATCGAACTGTTCATGCCAAGGCAATCCTTGTTGGTTGAGTTGCTCCATGAACGGGTCGGGATCGAACTCCTCCACGTTAAAGACACCCGGCTTTTTCCAGATGCCTTGCAAGAACATCATGGCACCAATGGTAGCCGGCACGCCGGTGGTATAGCTCACCCCCTGGGCACCGGTTTCCTTGTAGGCTGCCTCGTGGCTGCAGTTGTTGTAGATGTAATAGGTACGCTCTTTGCCATCCTTGATGCCGCGGATGCGGCAACCGATGGAGGTCTCGCCGGTGTAGTTCTCTCCCAGGTCTCCCGGATCGGGAAGCACCGCCTTCAAGAACTGGATGGGCACGATTTTCTGCCCGTTATACTCCACTTCGTCGATGCGCGCCATGCCGATGTTTTGGATAACCCGCAAGTGGGTGAGGTACTCCTGTCCGAAGGTCATCCAGAAGCGGGCCCGCTTGAGCGTGGGGAAATTTTTGACGAGCGACTCCAGCTCCTCGTGGTAGATGAGGTACGACTCCTTGGGGCCGATACCGGGGTAGGTGAGCGGCTTGTGAATCTCGTGCGGCTCGGTTTCCACCCACTGCCCGTTCTCCCAGAACTTTCCTTTCTGGGTCACTTCCCGGATGTTGATCTCGGGGTTGAAGTTGGTGGCAAACGCCTTGCCGTGGTCGCCCGCATTGCAATCCACGATATCCAGGTAATGGATCTCGTCGAAATGATGCTTGGCAGCATACGCGGTGAATATGCTGGTCACCCCGGGGTCGAACCCGCAGCCAAGGATAGCGGTCAACCCCGCTTCATTGAACCGCTCCTGGTAGGCCCATTGCCACTTGTACTCGAACTTGGCCTCGTCTTTCGGTTCGTAGTTGGCCGTGTCAAGATAGTGCGCGCCGGCCTCGAGGCAGGCATCCATGATGGTCAGGTCCTGATAGGGGAGTGCCACGTTGATCACGATCTCCGGTTTGAAGTCGTTCATCAATGCCACCAACTCGGGCACATTGTCGGCATCCACGCGAGCCGTTTTGATTTTCACGCCGGTACGTTGTTTCACATCCTCGGCAATGGCATCGCATTTGCTTTTAGTGCGGCTTGCCAGCATGATGTCCGTGAACACTTGGTTGTTCTGTGCCACCTTATTGGCCACGACTGTTCCCACACCGCCGGCGCCAATGATCAGTACTTTTCCCATATTTTCAATCTTAATAGTTTAATCTTTTAGGGTTTAATTCCCCACCGCTCGCGGCGGGGATATTCATTTTGACAAATGATGTTCCATTCTCACGCGACGGGTAGGGTATATACCCACGGCATGAGACAGGACAAATATAATGAAAGCCGAGAGCAATGCCAACGTTTGCATGAACTACTCCGTTAGGCCAAATGAGCAGAGCCAAGCTTGCTTGAGCTTTGCCATGGCGAGGGGTAGTCTAACTTTGAGTATTGCCAAGGCGCATCTTATATTATACAAATATACAATGAATCCGTGAAACGCGGGCCGGTTTGAAATGAAAAAAATAGGGTTTTGACCGGCACGTTAAAAATTATATCTTTGTAATTCGTTCCGAATTATAGCAACAACGATCAATAAATAATAGAATTGGGCTTCGCGTCCCAAGCGTTAAAAAAATAAGTTAATTTCATGAACGAAGAAAATATTCAACAAATCTCTCGATCAACGAATGCCATTAGTGAATGGTCCCTCGGGTTCCTCAACGGGCTTGGTATCCCCGAAAGCTGGGTAAATCTCATTAATCTCTTGTTTTTGACCGCGATCATGGTGGTGCTGGTGTTCGTGGTACAGTACCTTACCCGCGTCATCTTGCAAACTATTTTGAACCGGGTCTTGCGTTACTCCCGGGCGGTATTCTTGAAGCACCTGTCGGAACGACGCTTCCCTCATTACCTCGCCATGATCATCCCGTTTAGCTTGGTAAAAGGCTCCATCCCCATTATATTCGATCAGTTCCCCCGGTTGATGACCCTGCTGGATAAGCTGGTTGATATCTTCTTGATATTTTACGTGATATGGTTGGTGATGGCAATGATAAACGCGTTTACCGACACCTTGCGTTCTAAGCCGAGCCTCAAGGATAAGCCGCTGGATAGTTACGCGCAGGTGGTAAAGATCGCGCTCTACTTTATCGGGTTCATCGTTCTCTTTTCCATCCTCACCGGGAAGGACCCGACTACTATCCTCGCGGGATTGGGCGCGGCATCGGCTATCTTGATGCTGATCTTCAAGGATTCAATCCTCGGGTTCGTGGCCAGCTTGCAGGTGTCGGCCAACGACATGGTGCGGATAGGCGATTGGATCACCATGCCCAAGTACGGCGCGGATGGCGACGTGATCCAGATCACGCTCACAACCGTGAAAGTAAAGAACTTCGACAAGACCATTACCACGATACCGCCTTACTCGCTGGTATCCGACTCGTTTCAGAACTGGCGCGGCATGCAAGATACCGGTGGGAGAAGGTTGAAGCGATCGGTGTTCGTGAAGCAATCTACCATCCGTTTCGTGAGTGACGAAGAGTTGGCGGAGATGGCCAAGATCGGCCTTGTGTCGGATTATATCCGGTCCCGAAGCGAGGAAATTGACGCGTATAACCAGGAAAGAGGCGTGGATAAATCGCTCCCGATCAACGGCCGAAACCTCACGAACATGGGCTTATACCGGCAATATATAAAAAATTACTTGTCCAGTCACCCCGACATACACAAGGAGCTGCTGCTGATCGTGCGTCAACTGCAACCCACCTCGAAGGGACTCCCCTTGGAACTCTACTTCTTCACCGCCACCACTGTGTGGGTTCGTTACGAGGATATCGTGTCGGACGTGTTCGACCACGTGACGGCTGCCGCGAAGTATTTCCACTTGGAACTTTACGAGGACGTGTCGAATCCATTGACAGCTTCCATTACCCAAGAAGCCAAGTCTTTATCCGAGGAGGTGTGACACGTCCGAAAGTCGCTCCAAGAGAATCAAGGCGATTTTTCCTGAAAATTGTCGCCTGTTAAAAGGGTTATTTACAGGGAACCGAGTGGGTTTAAAACAGAATATGATGTATCTTTGCAATAAAATAGGAAAATCATAATATTACCACGTTGATGCAGGTAAGAAGTCGCAGCCGCTTGTTATCGTGGTATCGATCTTTCAAACGAAAAAAAAGATAATGAAGAAACTGTATAGTGTATTTACCGGCACGGGCAGTTACGTGCCTTCCAAGCGAATCGTGAACGATTATTTTCACGACTACGAGTTTTATGATTCTACCGGCGAGAAGCTTTCAACACCCAACGAGGAGATAACCCATAAGTTCGAAGAGATCACCACCATTGCCGAGCGGCGGTATGCCGAGGACAACGAGGTTACTTCCGATCTGGCTCTCGTGGCTGCCGAACGGGCGATCGAAGCGGCCGGGATAGATAAGGAGGAACTCGATTACATCATTTTTGCCCATAATTTCGGTGAAACGCGCAGTGACAATATTCAAGTGGACGTGTTGCCCACGTTGGCCGCTCGCCTGAAACAGAAGCTGGGTATTGCCAACCCGTCGGCGGTTGCCTACGACGTGCTTTATGGCTGTCCCGGATGGGTTCAGGCAGTTATACAGGCCGACTACTACATCCGTTCCGGCGACGCGAAAAAGGTGTTGGTGGTAGGTGGCGACGTGCTTTCCCGGGTGTCGGACCCGCACGATAGAGACAGCATGATCTACGCGGACGGTGCAGGCGCTGCCATCATGGAGGGCGTCGAGAGCGAGGTCCCTGTCGGCATTCTGGGGCATAACTCCCGGAGCGATGCCCTCGAGTACGTGAACATGCTTCGCATGGGATACTCCTATAACCCTGAGCTGGCGGCGACAAAGAATTTTTACCTCAAGATGAACGGTCGTCGCCTGTACCAATACGCGTTGGAGTACGTGCCCCAAGCGATAAAAGCCGGCCTGGATAAGCTAAACCTGCACGTGAACGATGTTCACAAGGTGCTGATTCATCAGGCGAACGGGAAAATGGACGATGCCATCTTGAAAAGGTTGTTCAAACTGTATGGCATGAAAGAGGTAAAGGAGACCATTATGCCGATGACCATTTCATGGTTGGGCAACTCGTCGGTTGCCACCGTGCCCACGTTATTAGACATTATCACCCGGAACGGGATGGAAGGACACTCCATCAGCTCAGGCGACAACGTGGTACTGGCGTCGGTAGGAGCGGGGATGAGCATCAACAGCATCATTTACAAGGTGCCGTAAACCGTAGCCGGTAAACGTTCAATAAATTTAGACTATTTGAGTCGCCTTC
>JBBACU010000009.1:0-17377 GCA_041656815.1 Proteiniphilum sp. | reverse complement strand
TAAAAAGAACAAGCTGCGGACCACGCTTACCGGCCTCTCGGTTTCGTGGGGCATCTTCATTCTCATCGTCCTGTTGGGAGCCGGGAACGGACTGCAAAACGGGGTAATGCAAAACTTCAGTTCTCGCGCCGTCAACCGCGTTAACTTATGGCCCGGCACCACCTCCATGCCCTTTCAAGGATTACGGTCGGAGCGACAACTCCATTTTACCGAGAGCGAACTCGATTACATCCGGAGAGAAGTGGAGGAGAGCCGGATGATTACCGCGCGTACCAACACCAACCAGACCCTCTCTTATGGAAACGAGTACGGCTCTTACCAAGTACGGGGCGTCATGCCCAATTATCACGATATCGAGAAACTGATTATCGCTCCCGGGGAAGGCCGGTTTATCAACCCGCTGGATATCAAAGAGAGAAACAAGGTCATCGTGCTGGACAAGCGGGTGGCCGACCTCCTCTTCAAGAATGAGTCTCCCCTCGGCAAGCAGGTAAAGGTGGGACAGCTCATGTTCAAGGTGGTGGGCGTCAACTCTAAACGAGAGCAGTGGGGAGGTGCCAATACCTACATCCCCTTCACTACCGCGCAAGCCATTTTTAACCCGGGAGGTAAATTCTACCAGATCACCTTCACCGTGGACGGGCTCATCACGGAGGAGCAAAACGACCGGTTCAATGAATCGCTTCGCGGGTTAATGGCCCGGCGGTTGCGGTACCACCCAGACGACCAACAGGCCCTCTGGGTATACAACGCACAATCGGAGTACGTGGAGACGATGAAGATATTCGGCGGGATCACCTTCTTGGTCACCATCATCGGTATCCTCACGTTGATTGCCGGCATCGTGGGAGTGAGCAACATCATGCTGGTATCGGTGAAAGAGCGCACCCGCGAGATCGGCATCCGGAAGGCCATCGGCGCCACGCCGTCATCCATCCTCAAGACCATCATCCTCGAGTCGATCATCATCACCACTGTCTTTGGTTACCTGGGGTTGATAATGGGCATCGGGCTGACAGAGATCGTTAACTTTTTCATGGAGCAGGCGGCCAACGCGCAAGCGGTATCCGATGAACCGCAAATGTCGGTCTTCACCAACCCGACGGTAGACATGGGCTACGCCGTGTTCGCTACCGTGATACTCATCATTTCCGGCGTGATTGCCGGCTACCTCCCCGCCCGCAAAGCGGTGAAAGTGAAACCCATCGAGGCGATGAGACAGAAGTAATTGATGAGACTAATATGCCAATAAGAATAATGTGAATAATGAGAGTAATGTGAATAATGAGAGTAATGAGAGTAATGAGAGTAATGAGAGTAATGAGAGTAATTTAATTGGCATATTGGCATATTAATAAATTAGCAAATTAGTATAAATATGTTTGATATAGACCGGTGGCAAGAGATATGGATCACCATCACGCACAACAAATCGCGTAGTGCGCTAACCGCGTTCGGCGTGTTCTGGGGCATGCTGATGCTGGTGCTGATGGTCGGCGCGGGGAACGCGCTGGAGCAGGGTATTTTTTCGCAAATCGAAGGATTTGCCACCAACTCCTGCTTCTTCGAATCGCAGTCCACCACCGTCCCGTACAAGGGCTTCCGCAAGGGGAGGCGATGGAACATGACCAACAGCGATGTCCCCATCATCCGGGAGAAGGTACCCGAACTGCAACACCTCTCCCCCATGCTGTTCAGCGGGGGCAATGACAAGAACGTGGTGCGCGGCGAAAAAAGCGGCTCCTACCGGGTAAAGGGCGCCTACCCGGAATACGACCTGATAGAGAAAAGCAAAATGCTTTACGGGCGGTATATCAACGACATCGACATCGCGGAAAAACGAAAGGTATGCATTATCGGGGAACGTATTCACGAGGTGCTATTCCAAAAAGGAGAAGATCCCACGGGGAAGCAGGTCCGCGTGAATGGCATCTACTTCCAGGTGGTGGGGGTAGCCCGAGGCACTTCGGGCGTGAACATCGGAGGGAGCACGGCCGAATCGGTCATCCTCCCCTTCTCCACTATGCAACAGGCGTTCAACCAAGGAAATGTCATCCACCTGCTGGCAGCCACCGCCAAAAAGGGGGTGCCGGTGAAGACCATACAAGACAAGATCTCGGACGTGCTCAAGCAACAACACCAGATCGCGCCCGAGGACAACGACGCGGTGTGGTCCATGAACATCGAGGAGCAGTTCAAGATGTTCAATTACTTGGGCATCGGCATCGCCGCGCTGATATGGATCGTGGGGTTGGGCACCCTCTTCGCGGGAGCCATTGGCGTAAGCAACATCATGCTGGTCACCGTGCGGGAACGCACCAAGGAGATCGGTATCCGCCGGGCACTGGGAGCCACCCCCCGGAACATCATCGGGCAAATCCTCAGCGAGAGCATCGTGCTCACCGTACTGGCCGGCCTGCTGGGCATCGTGCTGGGAGTAGGATTGCTGCGCGGCGCGGGCATCGTGCTCAGCCAAGGCGACCAGTTCTTTAAAGACCCCATGGTGTCATTCGGCATGGCCATCGGCTCGCTCCTCATCCTCATCGTGATCGGCACCTTGGCGGGATATGTCCCCGCGCAACGTGCCATGATGATCAAGCCGGTGGAGGCGATCAGCGAAGAATGATTTTTGATGTGATGATGTGATGATGTAGCGATGTGATGATGTGATGATGTACAATAGACAGATTGAAATTTGAAATTAAATAAAATGAAGAAAGTATTCAGAATCGCGGGATTTGCCCTGTTGGGCCTTTTGGTGCTATCCACCTTCGTGTTTCTCTGGCAGAAATCGCGCCCGAAGGCAGTGACCTACAACATCGAGACCGCCTCCATGGGCGATATCGAGAAACGAACCGTCGCCACGGGAAAGGTAGACCCGCGCGACGAGATCCTTATCAAGCCCCAGCTATCGGGCATCGTGGCCGAAGTACACAAGGAAGCCGGCGAGGCCGTGCAGGCAGGTGATATCATTGCCCGGATACAGGTAGTGCCCGACATGGTGAACCTAAGCAGTGCCGAATCCCGGGTAGAGCGGGCACGATTGGCGGCCGACCAGAGCCGGGCCAACTATGAGCGCGACCGCAAGTTGTACGAGAACGAGGTGATCTCGCGAGAGGAGTTCGAGCGGGTAGAACTACAGTACAACAACGATCAGGAGGAATTGCGCGCGGCCACCGACAACCTGAGCCTGATCCGCACGGGAATCACTAAAAGTTCGGCACAAACGAGTAACACGCTGGTACGCTCCACCGTGAGCGGCACCATCCTCGACGTGCCCGTTAAAGCGGGGAACTCGGTGATCCAGACCAACAATTTCAACGACGGCACCACCATCGCCTCGGTGGCCAACCTGAGCGACATGCTTTTCGTGGGCAAGATCGACGAGACCGAGGTCGGCCAGCTCACGGTAGGGATGCCCATGGAAATCACCATCGGGGCTATCCAAGACCTCACCATTCCCGCCACGCTGGAGTATGTCTCGCCCAAGGGAGTGGAAGAGAGTGGCGCCATCCTGTTCGAGATGAAGGCGGCCCTGCAATTGCCCGAGGGAGTATTTATCCGCGCAGGCTACAGCGCCAATGCCGATATCATCCTCAACCGGCGCGAGAAGGTGGTCACCATCCCCGAGAGCTCCGTGGAGTTCAGCGGTGACTCCACCTTTGTCTACCTCGTGAAGAGCGAAGACCCGCAAGCGTTCGAACGACACCCCGTGACCATTGGCTTGTCCGACGGGATACGCATTGAAGTGACTGACGGATTGAAAGAGAACGACAAGATCCGGGGAATGGAAACAATGGACGAAAAAAAATGATACGATGAAGATCACCGCTATTATATTCAGCTTACTTGTGGCCGGCACGTTGTTCTTGTCCGCCCAACGGCAATACACCCTGTTGGAGTGCATCGACATCGCGTTGGAGAACAACCGGAACATCAAGCAACAAGAACTGGGACGGCAGCAACGCGAGATCGCGTACAGCCAGGCACGGGCCGACCTGCTGCCCAACCTCAACGCCTCCGCGGGGCAGAACTTCGTTTTCGGCCGCTCCATCGGGCTCGACAACGTTTACGAGAACACCAACTCGTCGCAGACCAGTTTCAGCATCGGGGGCGACATCACCCTGTTCGACGGGCTGCGGATGAAGCACAACATCGATGCCCGGAAAGCCGACATGCACGCGTCGGAAGCCGACCTTGAAAAGATGCGCGACGATATCATCCTGAGCGTCTCCACCGCGTTCCTGCAGGCGTTGCTCAACCAAGAGCTCCTGCAAATTGCCGAGAACCAGTTAGAGACCACCGAGGCTGACCTGCAACGACAAAGCCAACTGGTGAAAAGCGGCAAGTTGGCACGCGGCGAATTGTACGAACTGGAAGCACAGCAGGCCCGTGAAGAGCTCAACCGGGTGCAGGCCGAGAGCAACCTCAAGTTGGCGCTACTCGACTTGGCCCAAGTCATGGAATTGGAGGAATTCGACCAGTTCGACATCGTTGCCCCTTCCGCCGAAACGTTGATCAGCGAAACTCCCCTTCTTTCTTCTCGAGACGTGTACGAGAGCGCGCTGGTCAACCGCCCGGAGATACGGGGCATGCGTTACCGGCTGGAGAGCAGCGAGAACGAGTTGCTGATGGCCAAATCGGGGTACTATCCCACCCTCTCGTTCGGGGCCAACATGGGTACCGGTTACTACCACATGAGCGGCCGCGATAACGACCCGTTCTCGTCGCAGCTCCGCAACAACATGAGTAACTCTCTCGGCTTCAGCCTCCGTATCCCCATCTTCAACCGGTTCCAAGTACGGAATAACGTGCAAAGCGCCCAATTAGCCATTGCCAATACCCGGTTGGAGATGGACAAGACCAAGATCGAGCTACGCAAGCAGATCGAGCAATCCTATTTCAACGCCATCGGTTCCCGAAGCCGGTGGGAAGCCGCCGAAAAATCGGTCGCCGCCAGCCAGGAAGCATACCGGTTCGCGGAAGAGAAGTACGAAAGCGGCCGCGCCAACGCCTACGAGCTCTTTCTCGCCAAGAACAACCTTACGCAGGTACTCGGGGAGGAAGCCCAAGCCAAGTACGAGTACGCGTTCCGCCTGAAAATCCTGGAACTTCTGAAAAACTAATGAGACTAATATGCTAATGTGCTAATAAGAATAATGAAATTATGAAACGAGCATCTAAATCATTAAACACCAGAACATGATTAAAGCGAGTTCCATACACCATAATGTAAAAAATAAATTAATCGTATGAAAACAACAATTACCCTCGCGCTTCTCGCGGTATTCTTTACAGGCTGCAGCACCACCGGTGCCCAGTCGTCGCGTTCCGCCACCGACCAGTTCGACGTGACCCCGTTCACCTCCATTGAATCCTCGGTCGTGGCCAACATCGAAATTCGCCAATCCTCCAACACCAGCGTCACCGCGGAAGGGAGCGAAAGGCTCTTGGACATCCTCGAGGTAAGGATGGATAACGGCAAGTTGGTGCTTGACATGGAAGACCGTCACTTGAAAAAATTCAAGGGAAATACCGACAAGCTGGTTATCGCCATCACCACCCCCACTCTTTCGAAAATTGATTTTGAGGGCGTGGGCAATATAGAGATTCAGGGCACCTTCTCCACGCCCGAGCTAATCATCGACTCGGAGGGAGTGGGTAATTTCAAGGCCAACAACCTGGACGTCGGGTTCATCCGTATTTCGTCGGAGGGAGTGGGCAATACCACCTTGGGTGGCAAGGCCGACCGGGTTGAGATCAGTTCCGAGGGCGTGGGCAACGTGAACGCCTCCAAGCTCGTCGCCCGGAGCACCACCGTCTCTTCCGAGGGAGTAGGCAACGTCAGCTGCCACGCGTCGGAATACCTCAAAGTACGTTCCGACGGCATTGGCGGAGTCACCTATTACGGCAATCCCACCGAGACCGACTTCTCCAAAAACGGGATAGGAAAAATCAAGGCAGGAGACTAACCCCTGCCGGATAGAATAAACACTCTACTTTTTAATTACAAAAAACCGGAGGCGGGGGCTTGTGAAAGTCCCCGTTTCTTTATTACTCTTTCTAAAAAAACAGCACACGGGTAATCCTAACAAGTTTTATCTAAATACAAGGATAATTCTGATGACAAACAATATTTCTGGTGAATCGTTCGCCAATAATTTGATTGATAAATAGGACAACAAAAATATATTCATTATTTTTGTAAACAATTTAGCTGACAAAATATTCTATATATAGAGTATGAATGAAGCAGGACAATATATTAAATCACTGATGAAAAATGCCGGGTATAGTCAATCCGACGTTGCAAGAGAGATCGATGTACCCCGGCAGTCGATAAGTTATGTCATTTCGGGCCGGCGTGAATTATCGCTGCCCTTGGCCTTGAAATTGGAGTCGTTTTTCAACCTGACAGAGGGAATCCTCTTGAAAATGCAGGTTGAAGACAGTATTCGCGAGTACAAGCAAGAACTTAAAAGAGAATTGGTCGAAAGGCTGTCGAAAGTCAATGCATTCTGGTCTTATAGCAATGTTTCAGCGGAAAATATTCCCGACGACGAGTTGATAGAAAAGGTGTTTTTATATTTGGATCTTGCCGAAATAGCCAAGCTCTTCGAGATATATCAAAAGGATTATATCCGCGAGGTATGGAAAAATAAAATGGCTATCCAAGGGGATTATCTTTTTCACCTGAACGTGATGATCGCCCTCTATTATTTTAATATAAAACAACCCGAGAAATACCTTAAACGGATAGAGAGGAACCATATTAAAAAACTATCAAATCATGCGCAAAGGACTAACGAGTAAAATAGACTCTATTATCGAGAAAGTTGCCGCGGTGGAGAGCATCAAGCCCTATATCCTTTGTGGTGGAACTGCACTTGCCATACAACTCGGCCACCGTAAAAGTGAAGATCTGGATTTTATGATGTGGCGTAAATCAAAAAAAGAAAAACCGGAAGTCAATTGGCCGGCTATCGAAAAAGAGCTAAAAACGAAAATTGGGAAGATAGAGAATTTTAACATGCTTGGTTTTGATCAAGTGGAATTTGTGGTAGCAGGTGTCAAGTTTTCATTCTATGTAAGCGAGAATCATTCTCCCATTTCGGAGCCTCTTCCGTACTTGGGTAATATTCGTCTTGCCGATATACCCTCGATTATGGCAATGAAAATGGAAGTGATGCTTCGTCGGATGACAACACGTGACTATTATGACATCTATGCCATTTTACGGGAAGGATATGATATTTCCAAAGGAATTGATGCCGCGTTGAAATATTCACGGCACAAATTAAGCACCAAGAATATTATAATGATGTTATTATCAGAAAGGTCCTTGTCCGATGAAAACATGCGGCAACTTGAGCCAAGGTATGACGTGTCGAAAGAAGAAATGCGTGACTATATTTTTCAAAAATTAAAGAACGCCAATTTAACGTGATATCTCTAAAACAACTAAGCGCGAGTATCCATCAAGTTATTAACCTCCAACCCGTCTTTGTCAAGTAATACCATGTTCAAAACAACGAGGCGAGGAAATGATTTTTTAAACTGCTTCACCGCATTTTGCTTTTTTCAAACTCAATTATAAAGAAAATAATACCTGCATAATTCGAATGAATTCGATCTATTATTCCACGATATTCATATCCCGCAACCAGGAGAAAACACGGTGAGGCCACTCGTTCACGGTGTGGCCGGTATTGCGTAGCCCATACCCATGCCCGCCCGAAGGATAGATATGCAGCGCAGCAGGTATGTTTGCTTCTTTCAAGGCATAATAGTAGAAGAGGCTGCTGTTCACGTGGCTCGTATCGTCCTGGGTCTGGATAAGGATGGTAGGAGGAGTATCGGCATCCACGTTTAACTCGGGAGCGATCGAAAAATTCTCTCCCGATAAGTAGGCCGGATAGATTAGGATACAGAAATCGGGGCGAAGGTTTGCCTCGTCAAAAGAATCGATGGCCAGGTAGGTACGGGTACGGTACGCGGTGCTTGCCATCGCCGAGAGATGCGCACCGGCCGAAAAACCCATGACCCCGATCCGGCCGGGGTCAATATTCCACTCGTCGGCACGAGAGCGGGTGTACGCGATGGCACGTTGCAAATCTTGGAGAGGTGCCTCGTGCTTCTCCAACCCTTCACGGCGGGGTACACGGTATTTGACCAACACGCAGTTGATGCCGTAATCATTAAACCGTTTACAAATCTCCGTTCCTTCCAGATTATAAGCCAGTATATTATACCCGCCACCGGGGTTCACGATGATGGTGACTCCCGAATTATTGCCCGCGGGCGCGGGATAAAACGTAAGTGTCGGTTCGCTCACGTTGCTAATTCGAAGCACGGGGCATCCCGCCACCTTGTTTCCGGTCCGGTCGTCTACCTGTTTCATCTTTTTGGATTCACCCGGGGCACCGTCGGGAAACAGTAGTACCGGGTTATGTTGTGCTACAAGTGTTGTCGTCATAACTGAAAGTACGAAAAGAAAAAAAACAGTTCGTTTCATCGCTTTATATCTTGATGATGATTGTAACGCGAAGGTATGGAAAAATTTGAACCCGAAGAGAAAACAAGGCAGACATTTTATGCCACGGGAGCGAGGGAAAACAGTTGGTTGGTGTTATCTTTGCATCCTGAAAAAGAAACGAAATGGAACAAAAAGAACACCTCTTGGGAATGACGCTCGAGGAGATCACGGGGAGCGTGACCGAACTGGGATTGCCCAAGTTCGCGGGCAAACAGGTGGCCGACTGGATTTACGTGAAGCGGGTGAAGGACATCAACGAAATGACCAATATTTCGCTCAAACACAGGGAGCTCCTCTCCGGTAAATTTGAAGTGGGACGATCGGAGCCACTGGATATACAGACATCGGTAGACGGCACCCGCAAGATGCTGTTCAAAACACGCGGCGGGAAATTCATCGAAACAGTGACCATCCCCGAGGAGAACCGGTTGACCATCTGCGTGTCCTCGCAAGTGGGGTGCCGGATGAACTGCGACTTCTGCATGACCGGCAAGCAAGGGCTGCAAGACAACCTTACCGCCGGGGAGATCCTGAACCAGGTCTATTCCGTGTCCGGATCCGAGGAGATCACCAACCTGGTGTTCATGGGAATGGGTGAACCGCTGGATAACTACAAGAGCGTGAAAAAAGCATCGGAGCTGTTACAGGCTGAATACGGCCTCGCATGGAGCCCCCGGCGGATTACCCTCTCCACCATCGGGCTGAAATCAAACTTGAAACGGTTCCTCGACGAAAGCAGGTGTCACCTGGCGGTAAGCCTGCATAACCCCATCCCCGAAGAGCGGCTCGCCATCATGCCCATCGAGCGGTCGGCACCCGCGGCCTCGGTAATCAAGATGCTCCGTGATTATGACTGGAGCAAGCAACGCAGGCTCTCGTTCGAGTATATCATGTTCGACGGGGTGAATGATTCGCTGCATTATGCCCGGGAATTGACCAAGCTCTTGGCCGGACTGGATTGCCGCGTCAACCTGATCCGGTTTCACGTGATCCCGATGAGCAAGCTGCGCCCATCCACCGAAGCGAACATGATTAAGTTCCGAGATTTCCTGACCGCCAAAGGATTCACCTGCACCATCCGCGCGTCGAGGGGAGAGGATATCTTCGCCGCGTGCGGGATGCTGTCAACCGCGAAGATGTAACCGACAGGAGAAACGAACTATTTTTTATAAATTCAGCCCGATCGGTTTCGTTTACACGTGAATAATCGTATATTTGCATAATTGTAGGATGCGCCTCGGCATACTTAGACAGACAATTTTTAAAACTTGAAGCTATGAAACAACTGGCTATTCTAATCGCCCTCGCGGGATCATTGGCCCTTTTCACCTCGTGTGACGGTAGAGGGGGGTTTTTATCGGCCTCCGGGGCCACCAACGAGGTGCTGGTGCTGATGGAAGACGCGGAATGGGAAGGAGCCGCGGGGAGGGCCCTGTTTGATGTGTTAAACTCGAACGCGCGCGCCTTGCCCCAACCGGAACCCAATTTCAGGATACTCCATATCGTGCCCGAGAACTTCACGAGCACCTTCAAGATGGCAAGGAACGTCATTATCCCCGAGATCTCGAATATATACAGCTATCCCCGGCTGGCAGCCGACATCGACAAGTATGCCATGGGGCAAGTGATCATGAATATTTACGCCCCCGACGAGGAAAGTTTCGCGGAGTTCGTGACCGAGAACAGGGAGACCATCGTGGACTACTTCGTGCAGAAAGAGCTGGAACGCAACTCGCAGTGGCTCAAGAACGAGGCCCCGAACCCGCTGGCGCGGGTCAAACAGGTCTTCGGCATCAATATCCATTTCCCGAGAGGACTCACCAGCGTCACCGAACACGAGAACTTCTACTGGGCAACCAACAACGCGCCCCGCGCACGCCGCGACGTGGTGATTTACCAGTTCCCGTATACCACCGAGGCCGTCTTTGAAAAAGACTCCCTGATCGCTATTCGCGACGAGGTGCTCGGGAAACACATCGAAGGCTCTTTCGGGTCGGAGATGACCACCGCCGCGGGATCCTACCCTCCCGATTACCGAAAAATGGAGGTAGAAGGCCTCTTCAGGGCCGAACTGCGCGGCTTGTGGGAGATGACCACCGACATGATGGGTGGCCCCTTCGTGATGCACGCGTTCGTGAACGAGAATACGGGGATGGTGGTGGTCGTGGAGACGTTTGTCTACGCGCCCGAATCAAACAAGCGTAACCTGATGCGTAACATGGAAGCCACGCTCTATACCATCAGTATCGCGGAAACAGAAGAAAAGTCATAAACATGTCAGAACTAATTAAAGTAGGAATTACCCACGGCGATGTCAACGGCATCGGATACGAGATTTTATTGAAAGCATTTTCTGATGCCCGGTTGCTTGAATTGTTCCAGCCCGTTATTTACGGCTCTTCCAAATCGGCATCCTATCATCGCAAAGTGGCGGATAACAATACAATACACTTTCATATTATCAACCGGGCCGACGAGGCACAAGCAGGTAAGATAAACTTGGTCAACTGCGTGAAGGAAGAGACCAAGATCGAGTTAGGAACCGCGAGCCAAGAAGCGGGCGAATCGGCCCTTATCGCGCTGGATGCCGCGGCGAGCGACTTGTTGAATAACAAGATAGACCTGTTGGTGACCCTCCCTATCAACAAAGATAGCATACAGGGCGAGCGGTTTAATTTCCCGGGGCATACCGAGTTCTTGCAGGATCGCTTTTCACCCGAGGGCGAGAAGGCACTGATGATCATGGCTACCGACTCATTGAAAGTGGCGCTGGCAACCGCTCACATGCCCCTCTCGGAGGTACCTTCCGCGATCACGAAAGAGTTGATCTTGGAAAAATTGAGGACCTTGGACCAGTGCCTGAAAAGGGATTTCCGGATAGAGAACCCGCGCATCGCCGTGCTGGGGCTAAATCCCCACGCCGGGGAGAACGGACTATTGGGAAAGGAAGAAGCCGAGATCATCGCCCCGGCAGTGAAAGAGGCGCAAGACGAGTGGATCCTTTGCGCGGGGCCTTATGCCGCGGACGGGTTCTTCGGCACGGGGCGCTTCAAAGATTTTGATGCCATCCTGGCCATGTACCACGACCAAGGACTGATCCCCTTCAAGGCACTTGCCATGGACATGGGGGTTAACTTCACCGCGGGATTACCCATCGTGCGCACCTCGCCCGATCACGGCACCGCGTACGACATCGCAGGGAAGAACGAAGCCTCGGACGAATCGTTCCGCCAAGCCATCTACATGGGAATCGATATCTTCAGGAATAGACAAGCATACGACGAAGCGCGTAAAAACCCGCTCAAGAAAATGTTCTTCGACCGGGGAAAGGACGACGAGAAACTCGACCTCACCAAAGACGAGGAGTAATCCTAAATCAAGGCTATCTCAAAAATTTTTCTTACGCTACTTTCGGATGGGGTACGGGCAATTAAAATAAATACCTGAAAAACCCATCGCTCCGATGTTTTCAATTTAAAAGGCTTTGAGATTTAAAAGGGGGGTGCCGCGTTGCGGTACCCCCCTTTCTATCAAGTTATTTTCCCATGCAGGCTTTAAACCTGCACGGGAAAAATGTTTTTAGTTATTCTCCGGGCGCAGCTTCCTTACCACGGCGCCGGTTTGCCACATCTCGCTCTCGCGGAGGGCTTTCAGTTCCTTTTCCAACTTCTCGCGGTAGTCGGGTTGCGAGTTGCTGTCGATGGAACGTTGGGCTTCGTTGCCGCTGGCTACCTCCTTGTAAAGTTTCTCGAAAACGGGCTTGGTGGCATCATGGAAGGGTCCCATCCAATCGAGTGCTCCCCGCTGCGCGGTGGTGGAACAGTTGGCGTACATCCAGTCCATCCCGTTCTCGGCAAAGAGGGGCATGAGCGACTGCGTGAGTTCTTCCACCGTCTCGTTAAACGCTTCCGACGGAGTGTGTCCGTTCTCGCGAAGCACCTCGTACTGCGCCTGCAGGATACCTTGGATAGCTCCCATCAGCGTGCCGCGCTCCCCGGTGAGGTCGGAATATACCTCCCGCTTGAAGTCGGTCTCGAACAGGTAACCCGATCCCACGCCGATACCGAGTGCCACAGCACGATCGTACGCCTTGCCGGTCGCGTCCTGGTAGACGGCATAGCTGGAGTTGAGCCCCCTGCCCTCCAAGAACATCCTGCGTAAGCTGGTGCCCGACCCTTTGGGGGCTACCAAGATCACATCGACGTCCGCGGGAGGGACGATACCCGTGCGTTCGTTATAGGTGATGCCGAAGCCATGCGAAAAATAGAGCGCCTTACCGGCGGTCAAGTGTTTCTTCACGGTGTTCCACAGGGCGATCTGTGCCGCGTCGGACAGCAGGTACTGGATGATGGTGCCCCGCTCGCATGCTTCCTCGATCTCGAAAAGCGTTTCGCCCGGCACCCACCCGTCGGCCACTGCCTTGTCCCACGTCTTGCTCTCCTTGCGCTGTCCCACGATCACGTTAAACCCGTTGTCACGCAGGTTCAACGATTGACCCGGGCCTTGTACGCCGTAGCCGATGACGGCGATGGTTTCGTTTTTTAACACCTCCCTGGCTTTCTCCAAGGGAAACTCTTCGCGGGTAACCACGTTCTCTTCTACCCCGCCAAAATTCATTTTTGCCATTCTATTTTATCTATTAAAGTGATGATATCGTATTTAATTCGATTGTTTTCTTTTTATGTTCCTCCCGCTTTGCCAGCATGTCGCTTAGCCGTTCCACTTTCGATTTGGTGATGGCTATTCTCCCGGAGCGAACGAATTGCAGCACCCCGATGGTGCTTGCCAACTCTTCAAAGAGCCCTTGTGTTTCCACGAAATGGCCGGCTTTTAAAAAGACGACGCAATCGACAGAAACCTCCAGGACACGCACATTGTATTTTCTAACGAAGTACTCGATGGAGCCATGTTCCATTACCTTCTCCGTCGAGAGCTTGTAGAGGGCCAACTCCTGGTGTACCAGGTCTTCATCGGTGTTGTAATAAGCTTTCAGGATATCTACCCGCTTGTCGATAAGACGCACCAGCTTCTTCATCACCTCTTCGTCGTCGGAAAAGGTAGTGATGGTAAACTTGTGGATGCCTTCGATGGCCGAGGGCGATACCGACAATGTCTCGATATTGAGCTGTCGTCGCGTGAAGATAGTGGTGATCTGGTTGAGCACGCCCACCGTGTTCTCCGAGAAAATAGTGATCGTATATAGTGTCTTGTTCTCGTTCATATTTCTAATAATTAAAAATTAAAAATTGAAGAATCGGTAATTATTCATTTTTCATTCTTCATTTTTCATTATAGCGAGTGCCCGTTCCCGAGCAGTATATTGGAAATAGATCCTCCGGACGGAACCATGGGGTACACCATTCCTTTGGTTTCCACGACCACCTCCAGCAGGTAAGATCCATTATGACCGAGCATCTCGGCGATTGCCTCGCCCAGTTCTTCGCGTTCGGTCACTTTCCGGCCCTTGATGCCGTAAGCATCCGCCACCTTGATAAAGTCGGGGTTCTTCAGGCGTGTTTCCGAGTAGCGTTCGTCGAAGAACAATTCTTGCCATTGGCGTACCATTCCCAAGAAATTATTATTTAACAAGATGATCTTCACGTCGATCCCGTAATCCATGATAGTACCAAACTCGTGCATGGTCATTTGCAATCCTCCGTCTCCCACGAAGATGCAGACAGTGCGATCGGGAGCGCCATACTTGGCGCCGATACCGGCCGGCAAGCCGAATCCCATCGTGCCCAGCCCGCCAGAGGTGACCATGCTGCGCGATTGATTGTACTTGAAATAGCGGGTGGCCATCATCTGGTGCTGTCCCACGTCGGTCACGCAGATCGCCTCGTTATTCGTGGCTTCGGTCACCTTGTTCACCACTTCGCCCATCTTTATCTCGCCCGATTCGGGATAGAGTTCGTTCTTGATGATGCAATCATACTCTTTTTGGTCGTACGTCTCAAACCCGGCCAACCACTCGGGGTGTGCTCGCTCTTCCAACAGCTCGGTCACCATGGGCAGGGACACCTTGGCATCTCCCGCCACCTTCACGGTGGTCTTCACGTTCTTATCAAGCTCCGCCATGTCGATGTCGAAATGGATCACTTTGGCCTGTTTGGCATAGGTCTTGAGGTCTCCCGTGACCCGGTCATCGAAGCGCATCCCGATAGCGATCAGCACGTCGCACTCGTTGGTCTTGATATTGGGCGCCACGTTACCGTGCATGCCCAGCATGCCTTGGTTAAGGGGGTGGTCTGAAGGGATGGCCGATAGCCCCAATATGGTGGAGCCAAAGGGGATACCTCCTTTTTCGAGAAAGGCTTGCAGCTCCTCCTCCGCGTTTCCCAAAATCACTCCTTGGCCAACGAGGGCAAAGGGTTTCTTGGCGCTGTTGATAAGCTCCGCCGCCATTTTTACCCGGTCTTTTTCCACATCGGGTACCGGCTGGTAACTCCGCAAGAAAGTGGTTCGCTGGTAGTTGAAGTCGCAACTGTTCACTTGCGCGTCCTTGGCAATATCTAGCACTACCGGCCCGGGGCGCCCGCTCGCGGCAATATAAAAGGCGCGTGAAACAGCCCACGCGATGTCTTCCACCCGCCGGATTTGGTAAGCCCACTTGGTAATGGGTAGCGTCACCCCGATCACGTCGGCCTCTTGAAAAGCGTCGGAACCGAGTAAGCTGGAGTTGACCTGTCCCGAGATCACCACCATGGGCGTGCTATCCATCATGGCATCGGTGATGCCTGTGATGGCGTTGGTAGCTCCCGGACCGGAGGTAACGAGTGCGACTCCTACTTTTTCGGATACGCGCGCGTAGCCCTGCGCCGCGTGCACGGCTCCCTGCTCGTGGCGCACCAAAATATGTTTAATCCTCTCCTTGTAATCATACAACGCGTCGAAGACGGGCATGATCGCACCACCCGGGTACCCGAACACGGTGTCCACTCCTTCGGCGACCAACGCGCGAATCAGGATCTCGCTCCCCGAAAGGGTCTCTGTCTCCGTTACCGGGGCAATGATTGGTTGAGTTTGCTTGTCTCTCTCCATAATTCAAATAATTAATTAGTTGAACCTAAAACGATAATTAACGTGAACTTCCTTCAGATTATTTTATAGCTGTTGATTTTATATTCCAAAAAAGGGCTTCAAATGAGCCGTACCGCTCCCAAGTCGGCCGAGCTGACAAACGCGGCATACGTCCTCAATGCTTTCGACACTTTCCGGGCGCGGGGTTTCGGCTTGAATGCCTTTTCCCCCTTGGCCAGTTCTTCTTCCCGTCTCTTGCCGAGCTCTTCGTCGCTAATCCGCAAGCTGATGCTCCGTGCCGGGATATCGATATCGATGGTATCGCCATCGCGTACCAATCCTATATTTCCTCCCGCGGCCGCCTCGGGTGAGATATGGCCGATGGACAGGCCCGACGTGCCGCCGGAAAAGCGCCCGTCGGTAATCAACGCGCACTCCTTGCCCAAGTGACGGGCCTTGATGTACGAGGTAGGATACAGCATCTCTTGCATGCCCGGCCCTCCCTTGGGGCCTTCGTAAACGATCACCACCACGTCGCCCGCTTGTACCTCTTTGTTGAGGATTCCCTCGCACGCTTCGTCCTGCGAATGATATACCTTGGCCTTGCCGCTGAATTTCCAGATGCTCTCGTCCACGCCGGCCGTCTTCACCACGCAACCGTTCTCGGCAATATTCCCCTTGAGGATGGCCAAGCCACCGTCTTGGGTGTAAGCATGGGGCACGCTCCGGATGCACCCGTTCTCGCGGTCGCTATCCAGTTCCTTGAACCGGGCGTCTTGCGAACCCATCGCGATGTTGTACCGGTTACCCGGGGCCGACGAATAGATACGGGTAGCCTCGGGGTGGGTCTCATCGCTCGTCACATCATATTTCTCGAGGGCTTCCGCGAGGGTAAGCCCGTCGGCACGGTGCACGGAGGTATCAATCATCCCTGCCTTTGCCAGTTCGTTCAGGATTCCCATGATCCCGCCGGCACGGTTCACGTCCTGTATATGGTACTCCTTGGTATTGGGCGCCACCTTGCAGATGCAGGGTGTCTTCCGCGAGAGCGCGTCGATGTCGTCGAGGATAAAATCGACCCCTCCTTCGTGCGCGATAGCCAGCGTGTGCAGAATGGTGTTGGTGGATCCCCCCATGGCGATATCGAGTGTCATGGCGTTCAGGAAGGAGGCACGGCTGGCAATCGTACGCGGCAGCACGGTCTCATCTCCCTCGAAGTAGTATTTGTAAGCATTCTCCACGATCTGCTTGGCAGCATCCCTGAACAATTGCAGCCGGTTGGCATGAGTGGCCAAGATGGTTCCATTCCCGGGCAGTGCCAAGCCGATCGCCTCGTTGAGGCAGTTCATGGAGTTGGCGGTGAACATGCCGGAGCAAGAGCCACAGGTAGGGCAAGCCAGTTGTTCCAGTTGTTCCAGCCGCTCGTCGGAAACCGATTCGTCGGCTGCTTCGGTCATCGCGTCGATCAGGTCGATCTGCTCGCCGTCGAGTTTGCCAGCCTCCATGGGCCCACCCGACACGAAGATGGTAGGGATGTTCAGCCGCATCGCGGCCATCAGCATCCCGGGCGTGATTTTATCGCAATTGCTGATGCACACCAGCGCGTCGGCCTGATGCGCGTTCACCATGTATTCTACCGAATCGGCAATCAAGTCGCGCGACGGCAGGGAGTAAAGCATGCCGTCGTGTCCCATTGCGATGCCGTCGTCTACCGCGATGGTATTAAACTCGGCCGCGAAACAACCCAGTTTCTCCACCTCTTTTTTGACCAGTTGTCCCACGTGGTGCAGGTGCACGTGTCCCGGGACGAACTGGGTGAAC
>JBBACU010000008.1:0-17431 GCA_041656815.1 Proteiniphilum sp. | reverse complement strand
CCCGACCGGTTGGTGGCCAGACTGCTGTAATAGCCGTCATAGAAGCCATGGTGGTACCCGCCACCGTAACCATAACCATAACCATAACCCCCGTAACCGTAGTACCAGGGATCATACCAACCGCCGTACCATCCACCGTACCAAGGCGAATACCACCGGCTGTAATACCATGGGCTATACCATCCGCCCCATCCACCGTACCAAGGTGAATACCAGCTGGAGTAATACCAGGGGCTATACCACCCGCCGTAATACCATGGGTCATACCAAGGGTAGTAGGAACCCCATCCCCATCCCATGTGAAGGTGGGTGTTCCAACCGCGGTTGTTATAGCTCTCGTAAATATCGTCTCCCACGTAAACAATCACCTCATCGGCACCGGTAATCTTGATGCTCGACTCGGGGTCGTGGAAACGAACGATGCGGTCGGTATATTCGTACTCTTGGTACGTGTCCATATCCTCGGAATGCGTTTGCTCATCCGAAAATACCGTATCATTGCCTCGGCGGTTGTACTCGTCTATGTCCCTGCCATTCGCCGTTACCTCCATGTTGGATGCCTCTCCTTGAACAATGACCACTCTCTTTTTTTGTGGCTCATCTTGCTCCGGGCGCACGGTCATCCCTTCATTTCGGGATTGGGTGGGATTTGCGTAGATGTCGTCCCACTCCTGAGCGAAACCGGACAAGGGCAGAATCGTCAACAAAACCGCTAATAATAAGTTTTTAGTCTTCATAATCTCTCCCTTTTTTATATCGTTTTCTGTTTTTATCCTATTCATCGCTAGTTTGACTTGTCGCGCGCGCGAAAGTTTAACGCGCTGCCTGATTTTTACAAAGATCTCCCCCGTTACCGGGCAAGCACCGTACAAATGCAACGAAAGCCGAGCGGTCAGTCAAGCTTGCTTGAACTGCCCCGGGGCGCATCTTGCATTATACAAATATACGAATTGAAACAACGAACTCCCGCGTATTCTACCAAGAAAGATGAAGCATGGGCGAAAACGTTGCGTGTTATGGGGTTAAAAAAACAAAAAGGGGGGTTAGCGGCTTTCGATTACCAAGCCATCGTATGCCAAGAAGGTGTTTTCGGGGAGTTCTTTTTCTACTTCGGCATGCAATCCCATCTCGTGGCTGAGATGGCTAAAATAGGCGCGCCCCGGGTTGATCGCTTGGGTAAGCGCCACCGCCTCTCCCAGTGTCTGGTGTGATATGTGCTCTGTCTTACGCAAGGCGCTAATCACGAGCGTGTCGAGGCCGTGCAGTTTTTTAACCCCTTCCTCCGGAATGGTTTTCACGTCGGTGAGGTACGCGAAGTTACCTATTCGAAAGCCCAGGATGGGCAGCATATGGTGCATTACCCGGATAGGAATAACCTCGACCGGTCCTACATGGAAAGGCTCTTCGTGATTGATTCTCTTTATGTTGATGTTGGGGATTCCTCCGTACCCGTGAGGAGTGAAACAGTAGGGCATTCGTTCCCTTACCGCCATTTCAAGCCGTTCTTCCATGTAAAGGTCCACCGGTCCAAACCGAGAGAAAGGCCGTAGGTCGTCAATTCCACCCACGTGATCGTAGTGTTCGTGCGTGAACAGGTACCCGTCTATTTTCTGAAAAGGGAGGGGCATCACCTGCTGCCGGAAGTCCGGCGTGCAATCGACCATCAAGAGGACATCGCCCGCCTCGATCCTCACGGACGACCGCAACCGTTTGTCGCGCGGGTCATTGGAAGTGCATACCTCGCATTGGCAGCCAATCTGTGGCACGCCGGTTGAAGTGCCTGTTCCTAAAAATTGCACCTTCATACAACTGTTCTATTCATGAGAAAAGCCACCCTTTTCACGGGCAGCTTTTCGTATCTTACCTTCCCGGGGGGGTGTCGCGCAATTCGTTCATAAAAATTAGACTATTCCTCGCCATGGCATAGCTCAAGCAAGCTTGGCTCTGCTCATTTGGCTTAACAGAATAGTTCATAAAAATTAGACATTTTCTCGCGACGACATAATCCAAGCAAGCTTGTCTTCTGTTCATCGCTTAACGAAAATGTTCGCGCCCTTTTGGTGCGTGGGGCCGACTCTTTTCCCGCGAAGAACAAACTCAAATTAATACTGTCTCTCCAAGATCCAAAGGTCATTGAAAGGAACGCCGTACGTCCTTCTCAGGTACTCGGTATCTCCCTTCGCGGAATAGGTGCGATGCAGCTCATCGCGTTTACTTGCCGCTTGGTCCTTGTCGTCATAGCTGGCCACGATCACGCGGTACATCCCTTGCTCATTTTGGGCAAGGATCACGGTGTGTCCTTCGTTTTCCATGCGCGACTTGAGCGACTCGGCATTCAGCTTCACGCTCAACGAGGCGATCACCACGTTGAATTTTCTCAAGCCGGCCGCGTCGGTGGGATATACGGCTTCCACTTTTTCTTTTCTTACCGAGACCTCCACCGGTGGCAGGGAGCCGGCATCTTTCACGACGGTGGTGGGCTGCGAGGCTGTTTGTTGCATTTCTCTCTCTTTGGCAGCTTCGTATACTTGCTTATAAGCGCTTTGCTTGGGTTTGCAGGAGGCACCCAATACCAGCAGCGCGGCTAAAACCAATGCAAAATGGAATCGTTTCATGTGGGTAAAATTACTTGTAATAATTCAGTTTTAGAATGTTGATGCAAAGATAACAAAGAAGGTTATCATTGTACGCCTCGTGGTGTGAAAATAAATTAAATCGGCCGCGCCGGTAGCGTTAGGTGCAACGCGATCACTCGCTTGGGGGCGGGGTAGCGTTAGAAAGGGGCAGCGTGATGGAGCTCTTATTCACGACCCCCGTGGTATCAATATCCCACACGAAAGCGGTATCGGCATAGAGCGACCCCTCCGCGGCTTTGATGAAGACCTCCCATTCACCCTTTTGCAGGCCCGGGAACCCGAACTTGCCATCCGATTCAGGAAGGGTGAACAAGGTGTCGGGGTGTTGCATGATTGCTACGAACGCGGCAGCTCTCGGGGGAGCAACAGATCCTCGCAACGAGGCGCCGTAGGCTTCGGGGAATGCCCGGGCCGACGGGTCGAGGAAGTAGTTCCCGTTTGACTCCCAGACAGAGAGCGCGGCATTCACGTCGATCGTCAAGCCCGCGATAATATGGGGCATTATCGGGATCGGCTCCTTGAGGTCGACCACCACTCCCTCGATGATCTCGGGGGGGAGCTGCAAGGGATATGGTTTCTCGGTGAAAGTGACGAACCGGTTATCGTGCCCCAGCACCAACCGTACCCTTCGAATTGTTTTGCCGGCCGGGAAGTACTGGTCGACGAGCTGAACACTTTTCTCGTTCAATAGTTGCAATAGATTGTACTGCCCGCCATTATACTCGAGCGTCACCCATTCGCCTTCCATGCCGGTGGTATCGGTCGCGTAGACCGCGAGTTCCCGGATATCGAGGTAAAGCTCCTTGATGGATATATCGGCCGCGTCGGTAAGTTTTACCCGTAACCGGCCCGCATTCACGCTCGGGTCGTCGCCCTCGCACGAAGAGAACAGAACGAGGAACAAGAACATCGCCGGGAAAAGATATCGAGTGGATCTGTTATGCATACGGTTTGAATCGCGTTTGACCATATAGAAAAGCAAAGGTACATAAATAGGGAATTCACGCGGCATGGAAACCATTAATATTCCTGAACGAGGGGTAAACAAAACCCGCGAGAAACTGTTCAATAAATTTAGACATTTTCTCGCGACGACATAATCCAAGCAAGCTTGTCTTCTGTCCATTGCTTAACGAAAATGTTCAATAGATAGTAACATAACATCGAAAAAATGAAACGAGCATCCCATTCCCTACTCTTTGTTTCCCTCTTTTTGTGTCCTTTGTTCTTCGCGGCGTGCCACTCTTCGGGGAAGAACACGCAAGGGCAAGCCGCCGTTGTCGAAGACACGCTCGGATCAACATCTCCCGACGCCATGCAGTTGCACGACAAGCTGATGCGTTCGTTCAGCGAGGACTGGATGGAGCGCGAGTCGGACCCTGATCTGTATCCCGCCTACTACGGGGGATCGTTCATCGACAACCGCGGCACGTTCGTGATCGCGGTTACCGGCAACCCGGAAGCAAATCGCCAACGGCTGGTCGAGGTCCTCGGCACCGAAGATTTCAACGTGGAAACGGTGCAATACTCCTACCGGCAGATGATGCAGGTTATGGACCGGGTAGACGCGTTCTTGTTCAACGCGTCCATCCCCGAAGATCACCCGGTGCTGACACGTTTCGCGGGGGCTTATCCCGACGTGATGGACAACCGCGTGAAAGTAATATTGACCACCGTGGACCAGGAGGCGATCCGGGCGTTTAAACGAGATGTCTCGGATTCCCCCATGGTGGTGTTCGAGCAGGGCGAGATGCCTGAATTATTCTAATTCCCCCGGTGGGCAGAGGCAGGCGACCAAGTTCCGGTCGCCGTACGCGTTGTCCACCCTTGCCACGTTCACCCAGAATTTGTTTTCGGCCACGTAAGGGAGCGGGTACGCTGCCTTGCTCCGCGGATAGGCGTGCTTCCATTCGTCGGCCACCACCTCGTACTCGGGATGGGGCGCGTTTACCAGCACGTTATCCTCGCGGGTATAGGTTCCCCTTGATACTTCAATGATCTCCTCGTGTATCCGGGACATGACCGCTACAAATCGATCGAGTTCCGCCAGGCTTTCGCTCTCGGTGGGTTCCACCATCAGGGTGCCGTGCACCGGAAACGAGAGCGTGGGGGCGTGGTACCCGTAGTCGATGAGCCGTTTCGCGATATCGGCCTCGGTGATGCCCGACACCTCTTTCAAGCCGCGGCAATCGAGTATTAACTCGTGCCCCACCCGTCCGTTCGCCCCGCGGTACAGGATACCGTAGGAGTCGTCGAGTTTTTCGGCGAGGTAGTTCGCGCTCAGTATGGCTGCTTGGGTCGCCTCTTTGAGTCCTTCCGCGCCCATCATCCGGATATATCCGTAGGTGATGGTCAGGACCCCGGCACTGCCGTAAGGAGCTGCCGAAACCGTATTCAGGTCGCTGGGGAGCATCACCGGGTGCCCGGGAAGGAAAGGGGCCAAGTGTTCTGCCACGCAGATGGGGCCTACTCCGGGGCCTCCGCCGCCATGAGGAATGGCAAATGTTTTATGCAGGTTCAGGTGGCACACGTCGGCCCCGATTGTTCCCGGGTTGGTATAGCCCACTTGGGCATTCATGTTGGCCCCGTCCATGTATACTTGACCTCCCGCCTCGTGAATCAGACGGCACATCTCCTTGATCTCGGGCTCAAAAATTCCGTGCGTGGAAGGGTACGTGATCATGAAGGCCGCCAAGTCGCTCTCGTGCTGTTCCACCTTTCGGCGCAGGTCGTCCATATCCACGTTCCCTTGCGCGTCGCTGGCCACGGTGACCGGCTTGAAGCCGGCTTGCACGGCACTGGCCGGGTTGGTGCCGTGGGCCGACGCGGGTATGAGCACCACCTTTCGGTCTCCCTGCCCCATGCTCTCGAGGTAGCTGGCGATGGTGATCAACCCGGTATATTCTCCGGCGGCTCCCGAGTTGGGCTGCAAGCTGGTAGCCGCGAAACCGGTAATTTCGGCCAGCATCTCCTCCAGCTCGTCAATCATCTGGCGGTAGCCGGCAGCCTGTTCCGCGGGCGCGAACGGGTGCATCCGTTGAAACCCGGACAGCCCGAGGGGCAATAACTCCGAGGCAGCGTTCAGCTTCATGGTGCATGACCCGAGCGAGATCATGGATTGCGCCAGCGAAATATCTTTCCGGTCCAGCCGCTTGATGTAGCGCATCAGTTCGGTTTCGGTATGGTAGCTGTTGAACGTGGGGTGCGTAAGGAAGTCCGACGTCCTGAGTTGGTGCTCTTTCAGCGTCATCTTCTCGGGAAGCTTGTCGAACGCGCACACCCTTGAGCTGCCCACAGCCATGGCAAAGACAGCCAGCAGTTCCTGCGCGCGTGCGCGGTTGGTCGTTTCATCAATGCTGACTCCCACCTCGCCGCTGTCAAAGTAACGAAGGTTGATTCCCCTCATCTCGGCATTATTCCGGATGTCTTGCATGGACACCTTTTGGGGAAGCTGGATTTTCAATGTGTCGAAGAAGCTTTTGTTCAGCTGCTTGTAGCCCATATCATGCAGCTCCTCGTTCAGGTAAGAGGCGATGGAGTGAACGCGCCGGGCTATCTTCTTTAATCCTTCGGGGCCGTGGTACACCGCGTAGAACGACGCCATGGTAGCCAGCAAGGCTTGTGCCGTGCAGATGTTGGAGGTTGCTTTTTCCCGTTTAATGTGTTGTTCGCGTGTCTGAAGAGCCATGCGCAGCGCTTCCTTTCCATACGCGTCTTTGGAGATGCCAATGATACGCCCGGGCATGAACCGTTTGAACTCTTCCCGGGTGGCAAAGAAGGCGGCAGAGGGCCCCCCGTAGAACATGGGAACACCAAAACGCTGGCTGCTTCCAAATGCGATGTCCGCTCCCCACTCGCCCGGGGGCGTGAGCAGCGTCAATGCCAGCAGGTCGGTGGCTACCGCCACCTTGCAGCCCGCGGCGTTGGCTTTTTCAACGAACGCGCGGTACTCCTCCACGCTCCCGTCGCTGTTGGGGTACTGAAGGATAGCCCCAAAGAGGGGTTGATCAAACGCGAACTCCTTGTAACTTCCCGTCACCACTTCAATGCCCACCCGCTTCATACGTCCTAACAGCACGGCCCGTGTTTGGGGGAAGAGGTGCTCGTCCACGAAGAGGGTCTCCACCTTCTCTTTCACGAGCGCGCGATCGCGCAGGCCATACATCATGGTGGCCGCTTCTGCCGCCGCGGTTGCTTCGTCCAGCAATGAACTGTTGCTCAACGGCAGCCCGGTGAGGTCGCTCACCATGGTCTGAAAGTTAAGCAGCGCTTCGAGCCTTCCCTGCGATATCTCGGCCTGGTAAGGGGTATAGGAGGTGTACCACACCGGGTTTTCGAACACGTTGCGGTAAATGGCCGCCGGGGTAATGGTATCGTACCATCCCATCCCGATGTAAGATGCATTCACCTGGTTCTGCGCGGCTATCCCCGCGATCTCTTCGGCGTACTCCTGTTCGGAGAGCGCTTTCGGGAGCGACAGCGGTTGCTTCAGGCGGATATTCGACGGGATGGTCTGTTTGATCAGTTCATCGATGGTGGATAGTCCGATCGATTCGAGCATTTTATTCTTATCGGCCTCGTTAATGCCGATATGTCTATTTTTAAATTCTTCCATTTTCATCGAGTGGAAAGGGTATGGGTTATATTTTTCTAAAGAGGGTCACCGGCTGTTTCCCACGAAAGGATTGTTTTTCTTTTCGTAACCGATGGTGGTAGAGGGCCCGTGTCCCGGATAGACTACCGTTTCGTTGGGAAGTACAAAAAGCTTTTCCCGGATTCCGTTCACGAGCGCCTCGTAGCTTCCCCCGTGGAGATCTGTCCGGCCAATGCTGGAGTGGAACAGCACGTCGCCCCCAAACAAGTAACCGTTTGGCGCACTGTAAAAGGCGATGCTGCCCGGCGAGTGCCCCGGCACATGAAATATTTCCAGCGTTTGATTGCCGAACGTGACCGTGTTGCCTTCGTTCAGGAACCTGCCGATCTCCGGTTTGAGTTCGGCATCCATGGGGGGGAGTCCGAATTGTTGCAGTTGACGGGGAAGGTCATTCAAGAGGTAGGTGTCCCCGGAGTGGCACGATAGCGTGAGCCCCAAGTGGGACGAGAGCACGTTCACGCCAAAGAGATGATCGAAATGGAGGTGCGTGTTGAGCAGGTGCTTTACGGCGATTCCCTGGTCGTTGATGTAGCGGAACAGCTCCTCTTTCTCATCCGGGTAAAAGCAGGCGGCGTCGATCACGACTCCTTCTTTGGTTTCGTCGTGCAGCACGTAGGTGTTTACACCGAGGGGATTAAATTCAAATGCTTTGACTCTCATCTAAACAGAAAAAATAGGATTTAAAATTGGGATACGTTACAAAAGTAGCAAAATCTTTTCAATTAACTCATCGGTACGTATACCAGCTTCTTTGTCTCGAAGAAGGGTTCTTGAAAATAGGTGTTGAGCGAGGTTACCTCCACGATCTTTTTAAAAGGGGTTAGCTCGCCGGCCAGATCTCCTCCCTTCAGGCAGATGAGGCCGTTGGGGAGGGCGTTAAGCTGTTCCCCCGAGATATTCTTTCGGGTTACTTTAACCAAGTCGGGCAATGGCATCACCGCGCGGCTAACGACAAAATGGAACGTTCGTTTCTCCTCCTCCGCCCGCGCGTGGACAAACTCGGTGTTGGTCAGCCCCACCGCTTGAGACACCTCGTTAGCTACCTTGATTTTTTTCCCGATGCTGTCGAGCAATAAAAATTTTGCTTCAGGAAAAAAGATGGCCAAGGGAATGGCCGGGAACCCCCCGCCGGTCCCCACGTCCATGATGGTTGTCCCCGGGACGAACCGGATGTACTTGGCTATGGCCAATGAGTGCAACACGTGATGCACATACAGGTTGTTGATATCTTTGCGGGAGATCACGTTGACACGCGCGTTCCAGCACGTGTACAGGTCATACAGGGCGTTAAACTGATCTCGCTGGCTCGCGGTGAGTTCCGGGAAGTAGGTAATAATTTCTTTCACTTCAAATCAGCCAATTTTGCCGCGGGGGTATGCTCCCTCAAGAGGGAGCGAATCGCGGTATACGGGATAAATACTTCGGGGGCATCGAGCTGGTATGCCGAATATTCCCCTTTATTGTAGGTGTAGATGAATCCCTCATCGGTTAGCAGGAAATTCTTGTTGGGAACAATCTCCCTGATCCCGAAGAAGCCCAAGTCCTCCAGCTCATCCACGCTCTTTACGCCATTCTGTTCCAGCAGTGACGTGATGATCAAGTTTTGGAGTGCTTGATCGTACCCGGCCCTGAACACCTCGCTTTCGGTAACTTGTCGCCCGGTATTCACGTCCACCACGTAGTTCCGGTAGGCCACGTAGGAGGTGGCGCCTCCCTTGTTATTTGACTGTTCCACTTGGAACGAGACAATGCCGCGCCGGTTATAGACAATGCTATTTGAGAGGGTTTCGTGATAGGAGTAAAAGCTTTCGTTCACGCTATGTTCGCTATCGGCGAGGTCGATGCCCGGGATCAGGGCGTTGATCTCCATCATGTCGCTGACCGCGTCGCGGTAGGTTCCCGCGTCGTAGGTATAATTCTCGATGTAGTTCTTGACGTACGCCTCTACTGCCTCCCGCGGGGGTAAGTGGTCGTACGGCATCCCGAACATGTTTTGAATGAAGAATTGCTGCAGCGTGTCCGGACCTACGCCCATGCTATGTACCGGGTATATGAATTCTACCCGTATATCGCAAAAGGGGTTGGCGGGGTTCTCTTCGAGGTGACTTCGTTGGGTTACCTGCAGGGTATCGAAATCGGCGCTTTTCTCGATCCCTCGCGTATCGCGGCCGCTATTTTGGCACGAGGCGAAACAGAGCGACGCAGCGGCAAACAGTATCAAGCCACGTGATAATTTCATACTCTTCATAGAAGGAAAATTAGTTCAACTGATGCAAAAGTACACTTTTTATCCGAATTACACGGGCTGCCGCCAAATATCTATGCAGAAAGGGGGTGGATCGTGCGGCGATCCACCCCCTCGTTGTTCCGTATACGCGCGTGGAAGAAGAGCGTGGCTGCTCCAACCCCTCGCCGGCGTGGCAAGGATTAATACGCGTGCCCGTCTGATTCCAGTTCGTCGATGCTTAGTTTCTTCTTTTCCAGCGCTCTCCAGGCGTAGACGATGTAGCCGGCTACCACGGGCACGAGAAGAGACACCCCCGCCATCACGGAGAGCGTGAATTGGCTCGAAGAGGAGTTGTAGATGGTGAGCGAGCTCTGCGGATCTATCGATGAGGGGTAGTACGCCGTGTTGTTAAAGCCCGCGACGAGGAACAACATGGTTACGGCCACGACCGCTCCTGCTCCCGTGAACCAGATGCCGTTTTGGAACTTCGAGTTAAAAGCGGTATTGAAAATACCGTACAAAACGGCCAATACTCCCAGCACGAAAAGAACCAACACGGCCGGCATTTCAATAAAGTTCTTCAAGTACTTCATGGGCTCCAGGTCAACCGCGCCGGTTCGCGGGTCAACCGCGTACCCCTCGGCCACCAGCGTCCATATCAAGAAGACCAAGAAAAAGACCGCGAAAGGAACGCCGTTGTAGAGGACGAACTTCCTTGACCGTTTCTCCAAGACCTCGTGGTGGAGGCGATGAAGGAAAAAAAGGCTTGCCGTGGTGCGCGCGAGGAACAGGATGGCGAGGCCCAAGGCAATATTCCTCGGGTTCGCTAATAACTCGATCCCCATGAGCGGGTTCTGCCACTGGCTGATGACGGGTCCCGCGTTGCCTAGCCCCGCGATGTTTCCTTTCCCTACGATGAACTCCGACCCGGTGAAGAAGCTTGCCGCGATCACTCCCAGCAAGAAAGTGCCAATCACCCCGTTCAGGAAGAGGAGTGTACGGTAGGTCTTCGGGCCGAAAATATTTCCCGGCTTGGATTGAAACTCATAGGATACCGCTTGCACCACGAAGCTGAAGAGCATGATCATCCATGCCCAGTAAGCCCCCCCGAAACTGGTGGAGTAAAACAGAGGAAACGAAGCAAAGAACGCGCCCCCGAAGACCACCAACGTGGTAAAGGTATACTCCCACTTGCGTCCCATGGCGTTGATCAAAAGCCTTTTTTCATCCTCCGTTCGGGATAACGAGTTCAGCATCGATTGCCCGCCTTGCACGAACATCAGAAACACCAGCAGTCCTGCCAAGAGCGACATGATTATCCACCAGTAATGTTGCAAAAATTCATAAGTAATCATTGTATTGATTTTTTTTATTTTAATTATATTAGACTATTCTTCGCCATGGCATCACTCAAACAAGTTCGGTGCTGCTCATTTGTATAAATAACTCACGCTCGGCAATGTTCAAGCAAGCTTGACATTGCACTTGCTTATTCGTTATTTTGGCTTGACAGAATAGTTCAATTAGGCTATTTCGGGAGCTGTTGCTGCCGCGGGGGCTCCATCCACGCCTTCCGGCCCTTTTTTAATCTGTTTAACCATGATTGTGATGTTTGCCGCGAGCAGCGCGGTGAAAAGCACCGCGAACATGGTAAACGTGGTGATGACATGGCCGGTGGAGACCGCCGACGCGGACGTGTGCACCGGCAGGATATCCTGTATTGTCCACGGCTGCCTGCCCATCTCGGCTACTATCCACCCCAACTGACCGGCAATATAGGTGAGCGGTATGCTCCACAGTGCCACGTACTGTAGCCAGCGGGTTTCCCGCATATCCTTCTTGTAGAGATAGTAGAGCACCACGAGGAAGAACAGGATGAAGTACATCCCGATAATTACCATGAGGTGGAAGCTATAAAAAGTGATGGGAACGTGCGGGATCATGTCCTCTCCCGTCTCCAGATACCCGTATCCAAAGTGCGCGTAGTTATCCCGGAGGGTTGCCTCGTGAATGGCCGCGTCGGCGTCGCGTCCTTCCGCTTTCGCCACTTGGTAATCGGCCAATGCTTGGATGGCTATCTTGCCGCGTGCTTGCCGTTCTTCAAACGGCAGGGCCGGGGTACCGTCCTGGAGGGTGTACCCCCCGTCCACGATATCCTTGATACCGGGCACAAACGCGTTCATATCCCGGTATCCTAATAATGAAAGCAGCTTGGGTATCTCTAATTTAAAGATGTAGGGGTCCACGTCGTCGTCATACGCTTTTTTGGCAGGGTTGAGCATGCCGATCGCGACCAGTCCTGCCCCTTCTTTTCCTTCATATAACCCTTCCATCGCTGCCAGCTTCATCGGTTGCTTTTGGGATACTTGGTAGGCTGAACCATCGCCGGTCACGGCCAACATGATAAACGTGGCCAATCCTAAGAAGGCCCCTATTTTGATGCTCTTGAGGGCGAAGTCCACGTGGCGTTTTTTAAGCAGGTACCAGCACGATACGCCCACCACGAAGGAAGCACCCACGGCGAAGGAGGCAAAGATGGTATGCAAGAACTTGTTATAGGCCACCGGTGAAAGCACCACCGCCCAAAAATCGGTCATCTCGTTACGCACGGTGTCGGGGTTGAACCTCATGCCCACCGGGTACTGCATCCAGGCGTTGGCCACGAGGATCCAGAAAGCCGATAGGACGGCACCGATAAATACCAGCCAGGTAGACGCCAGGTGCGCCCGTTTGCTCACCCTGTTCCACCCGAAAAACATGACGGACACGAAGGTGGCCTCCAAGAAGAAGGCGGCAATCCCCTCGATAGCGAGGGGGGCACCAAAAATATCACCCACGAACCAACTGTAGTTTGACCAGTTTGTCCCGAATTGAAATTCCAGGATAATGCCCGTGGCTATCCCGATGGCAAAGTTAATCCCGAAGAGTTTCTGCCAGAACTTGGTTGTATTCTTCCATTTTTCATCCCCCGTTTTCACGTAGATGCTTTCCATGACAGCCATGACGAGAGCAAGCCCGATAGTGAGCGGGATAAAAATCCAGTGGTAACCGGCCGTGAGGGCAAACTGACCCCTCGACCAATTGACTGAAGATACACTTAATAGAAAATCCATAGATTTGAAAATTTAACTTGATTAATCGATTTACTCAGGCCTGCCCTATCCCGCCGATCGGCGGGAGAAACCCGGGATTATTTTGTACTTTGATTGGCCCGTTGTGTTGTTCGAACTTGTCGATATTATCTTTCAACGCCATGAGCAAGCGCTTCGCGTGCTCCGGAGTAAGGATGATCCGTGATTTCACCTTTGCTTTACTCACCCCCGGCACCATCCGGATGAAGTCGATGACAAACTCCGAGGTGGAATGCGAGATGACCGCGAGGTTGGAGTAAGTCCCTTGCGCGACCTCTTCGCCCAGTTCAATCTGGATCTCTTTCTCTTTATTGTTAAAGTGTTCCATATGTTTCCGTGACTTTTCGCGCTTGGAGCGCGTTATTAATAATTCTCTCCGATACGGGGCGAAGGGTCATAGCCTCTATTTATACCCCATCAATAAAAAACATAACTATTAAAAATATATAAACAAAGAAAAATAAATTTTCTGGATTAACAAAGGAAAAAACGATATTCTTGAATTTTTTCTTTAATTCGTCTTTTTTCCATCCAATCTCGGAACGCCCTTGGTGACACGCCTCCGAAGGTCTTTCTACTCTTATTATCAAAAAAATGCCGGTGCCGACCATAGTTTACTCTTACCTACGCCTTACTTTATCCTAATTTGTGCGAGGGGGCTTAGAATGAGGTAAGAGCGAAGTAAGACCCACGTAAGAATATTCCAAGAATAAAATGCAGGGAAGACAGGGCGAAGAAAGAAGTTAAAAATAATTAAGAAATTGCTTGATTTTTTTCATTTTGTAGCATGTGAGGTGGGTGATTAACGGCGGCAATTATTTTATTTTTTTACGGTTGAATGACCGTAATTAAACTCTCTTTTGGCTAAAAATTTCTTTATTCAAGGATTTAGTCGTATTTTTGCGACAAAGTTTTAGAATATCGAATCAATAAAAAAACAATTAGCACAATGGTAAGTTATAAAGAATTGGGCCTCGTGAACTCGAAAGAGTTGTTTAGAAAGGCGGTCGACGGCGGTTACGCTATTCCTGCTTTCAACTTCAACAATATGGAGCAGTTGCAGGCCATCATCTCGGCGTGCGTGGAAACCAAGTCGCCGGTGATCTTGCAGGTTTCTAGCGGCGCGCGCAAGTATGCCAACCAAACGCTGTTACGCTACATGGCTCAAGGAGCGGTTCAATACGCGAAAGAGTTGGGATACGAGATTCCCATCGTTCTACACTTGGATCATGGCGACAGCTTTGAGCTCTGCAAGGATTGCATCGAGAGTGGTTTCTCGTCCGTGATGATCGATGGTTCTCACCTGCCTTACGAAGAGAACGTCGCGTTAACCAAACAGGTGGTTGAGTACGCGCACCAACATGATGTGACCGTAGAAGGTGAGCTGGGTATCTTGGCCGGGATCGAGGATGATGTAGTGGCTGAGCACCACACGTATACCGAGCCGGACGAGGTGGTTGATTTCGTGACCCGCACCGGCGTGGACTCGCTCGCGATCTCAATTGGCACCTCGCACGGGGCTTACAAGTTCACCCCCGAGCAGTGCACCCGCAACGAAGACGGCGTACTGGTTCCGCCCCCCTTGCGTTTTGATATCCTGGAAGAGATTGAAAAACGGATCCCCGGCTTCCCCATCGTGCTTCACGGTTCTTCTTCGGTACCGCAAGAGTACGTCGATACCATCAATAAATATGGCGGCAAGCTGGACGACTCCATCGGGATTCCCGAAGAGCAGCTACGCAAGGCGGCAGCTTCTGCCGTGTGTAAGATCAACATCGACTCTGACGGCCGCTTAGCCATGACGGCCGCCGTACGTGAAGTTTTTGCCACGCAACCCGCCGAGTTTGACCCGCGTAAATACTTGGGACCGGCTCGCGAAGAGTTGAAAAAGCTCTACATGCACAAGACACAGAAGGTGTTGGGAAGCGCCGGAAAAGCGTAAGTAAAATAACGCAACGTTTAGAATCAGGAAAGGGTGTGCCGCAAATGCGGTTACACCTTTTTTCAATGGGTCGCGCCTAGAAATACCCGGGCCGCAACAATTCCTCGTTTTGTTAACGCGAGGAACCATTATGATAGGCCTCAGGCTACCTTACCCTGGCGGTCAGCTGCCTCATTTTCTCGGTGAAGCCGGCCTCCTCGAGCAGGTCGTCCAGCGAAATATGCATCCGGTATCTCCAGTAGTGATCCGGGTTTGCAGGAACATTGATTCGTTCGGAACGGAAGTCCGGGTTTCGCAGTTTCTCGTCGGTCGACAGCCAATCCTGCCAAGGGAGGATTACCCACATGGCGGAAGACTGCAGGTGCTCTTCAACTATTTGCCGGCAGATACCGGGGGTGCATTCCTCCGGCGCGGCTCCCACCCGATGCAGCACCTCGTTATAATACCGCTGGGTTAGTTCCTTGTTCTCGGCCCACCATAACCGCAGGGGCGACATATCGTGCGTGGAAGTGGTGCATACCGACAGGTAGGGAAGCTGCTGCAGATCGCTAAACGCGATTCCCGCGCCTTTGGGCATGCGTTGAATTTCGAGGCTGAGGATTTGCAGCTCATTCATCACCGAGGGCACGCAATCGGGCACCATTCCCAAGTCTTCCCCGCATACCAGCATCTGGGTGGCGGAGATAATCACCGGGAGCTTTTTCATGGCTTGCTCTCGCCAGAAGTAATTATGCCGGCGGTAAAAGAAATCGTCGTAAAGCCGGTTGAAGGCTTCCTTCACGTGATCGTCCAAGTAGCGATACGAATGGGTGAATTGTGCCGTGATGCGCGGGTGGAAGCGATTCCTGTCGCGGGGATCCTGCACGAAGAGCACCTCCGTGCAGAGAGAAAGGAGCCCGTCGCGGATCTTTCCGTTTCGGGTATCATCCTTTTCTTTAAACAGTTGTTTTATTTTTTGCTGCGTGTTGCAAAAAGGTTTCAGCCGAAACCGTTGCCATCCCGCGACATCCAAGTAATTTTGTATGATCTCGGCGGTGTCATCGCCAAAGAGGTCGGGCAAGAAATGCTCGTGAATAAATGGACGGGCCATCCGCTCTTCATCGAACGGGATACCAGCCTGGACGATCTCTTCGGCCCAATACGGCAAGGCGGGGTTAAAATATCCCAGCAATCCTTGCACGGCATCGAGCGGGATTTCCCAAATACGAAAGAAACCCAAGATATGGTCAATCCGGTACGCGTCAAAGTAATCTGCCATTTTTTGGAAACGGCTGATCCACCAAGCGTATCCCTCCTCCTCCATGGCCTGCCAATTGTAGGTGGGGAACCCCCAGTTTTGGCCGAAGAAGGAGAAATCGTCGGGGGGGGCTCCTGTCTGCGTGTCCATGTTGAACAGGTGGGGGGTTGTCCATGCTTCTACGCTATCGCGGTTAATACCGATCGGGATATCGCCCTTGAGCGTTATTCCCTTCTCGTGCGCGTACCTTTTCGCGTCGGAGAATTGCCGGTGCAAGAGATACTGCAAGAAGCACCAACGTTGCACTTCCTGTTTTACTTCAGGCCGGCTATCGATCATCTCTTTTAGTTTTGCCTTATCAAAGTCGCGGTATACCCCCCAATCGTTGAAGTTAGCGCTTCCGTACCGATCCCTGAGGTGGCAGTAACAGGCGTAAGGAAAGAGCCATGCTTCGTTTTTCTCGTAAAAGGCGCGGTAGGGTTCCGAAGCCAACACCGCTTTCCCTTCTTCGTTAAAGAGATCCCGCGTGTAGTTTTCCTTTAGGGTCAGCACTTTCTCGTAATCCAATTGCGGCAATTGGTTTAGCCGCTTGGCCTCCTTCGCGTATTGGCGGTACTTCTTCTTATCCTTTAAGGGGAAATCGGCGCATCCCAGGTAAAGCGGATGCAGCGCGTAATTGGAGATGGCGCTGTACGGGTATGAGTCCCGCCATGTCTTGGTGACCGTGGTATCGTTCACCGGCAGCAGCTGGATGAGTTGCTGCCCGGTCGCTTTCGTCCAATCGACCATCACGCGCAGGTCGGAAAAATCACCGATGCCAAAGCTCCGCGACGTTTTTAACGAGAAGAGGGGGATAGCCGTCCCCACTCCCTTAAACATGAAATGGTGGTGGTGATAGAGCAATCCCATCTCGACGAATACCGAGGAACGCTCGTTAGCCTTCAGGGGCGCCAAGATCCTGTTCCCCCCGTCTTCCCAGTGTACGGCCTGCCCCGTTGTTTTATCCACGATCACGAACTTGTAAGCGGTTCTTTCGGGCAGCTCGGCCGCGTTCAGTAGCACTTGCCACTCCCCGTCGTTGATACAGCGCATGGGTTTGGCGCGTTGCAGATCCCATTGGCCCAACGCGTCACACTCGCCGCTTACTACCAAGGTTTGCCGGCTGCTCACGTAGGGGCACACCGCGTTGAGGAGTACCGAGTGGGCGTGGTATCGCTTGGGGAGCACCGCTTTTTGATGCGCGAAGATGCTTTCGGTGAATAACGAGGAATAGAGGTACGCGTGGTAAGGCCTGTTTTTCCAAAGGTCCCGGATCAGGTAATCTTTATTCCTCGCGACCCGTAATGCTCGCTTGTGCCCCCATTCACGCCGCACGGTGATGTTTCTTTCCCGGATGAAATAATAGTATTGAAGGTCGCTTGATTTTCCCGTGTTCACCTCCGCGGACCAGGTGTCTCCTTCGTTGGAAAGCGCGATGGCCCGGGATTCATCCAAGTCTCCCAATTCCGGGATTGACCCGCAGAGACAGACTTGTTGGCCAAGCGTGGTATGATAGTCGAGAACAAATGTAAGAACAGCCATGTAGATTTTTGTTACCTAAAAGT
>JBBACU010000007.1:0-18245 GCA_041656815.1 Proteiniphilum sp. | reverse complement strand
GGCTTGATCTCCGAGAATTTGGTGTCTAACCCACCCGAGAAGAGGATAATACACAAACAAATGGTACCTATGGTCTGCGCGGTCTGCACGTTCTCGAACTCCAGGCCGAAGCCGTCGGACCCGAAGATCATACCTACCGCCAGGAAAAGCAATAACACCGGGACACCGAAACGGTGGCCCGCTTTCCCTACCAGCATGCTTATAAAAAACAAGACCGATCCTACAAGCAACATCAATTCTGTACTAATCGCCATTTTCTATCTGTTTTTAATCATTGTTGTAATGAAACATTTCCGGTGTTCACGCCCAGCCTGGCCGTCCCGCCCATGACAAGGGGGAAATTTAACCGCGTGTGTCCTGCCGGGAAGTGAAAGCAGACCGGGAATGTGTACTCTTCTACCGCTTCGCGGATCGATGCCAGTAGCGGGGCATGCATCTGGTCGTCCTCCTCGTAACCGGTAAACCGGCCGACGATCATCCCGCTTACCCGGTTGAATACCCCGGCAAGCTTCAGCTGGTAGATCATCCGGTCTACCCGGTAGGGCAACTCGCCGGTATCCTCGATGAAGAGGATGCCGCCCCGGGGGACCCGGGCATACCGCGAGCCGAGGATGCTGCAGAAGACCGACAGGTTTCCACCGAAGAGCCTTCCTCGCGCGACGCCATTCCGGTTCAAGGTTTCTCCCGGTGGCACGGGAATGGTGTAGTCTAACGGCTGTCCCACCAGCACGCTTTTGGTATAGCGGACCGAGACGTCTTCGGCGCCCTCGCTCGAGAAGTGGGCTGCCATGGGGCCATGCACGGAAGCCACGCCGTGGTGCCGCAGGGCGGCATGAAGCGCGGTGATATCGCTATAGCCTACCACCCACTTGGGGTTTCTACGAATAGTGGAAAAATCGAGTTTCGAGAGAAGGTGTGTCGTCCCGTATCCTCCTCGAGAACAAAGGACTAGCCTGATGCCGGGATCGTCGAACGCCCGTTGCAGGTCTTCCAGCCTTTCGGCCGCGGTCCCGCTAAACCGGCCCCTTTCGCCCAGGGCGTGCCCGGAAATTTCGACCTGCAAGCCCCACCCTTCCAGCACGGTAGCCGTGCCTTCCGCCATGTGGCGGTCTACTTTCCCCGCGGGGGAGAGGATTACCGCCTTATCGTTTTTTTTTAGCGAGGGGGGACGTTTCACGCTGTTTATCGTTTTACAGGCCCTGCCGTGCCTACCCGCCATCACGGCAGGGGCACGCGCTTGACATCGTTATTAATTTGGTTGATTTCATCTCGCGCCGCTTGCTCGCCATCACGCGTCGATATTCGCGTAGGTGGCGTTCTCCTCAATGAACTCGCGGCGCGGGGCTACCTCTTCGCCCATCAGCATGGTGAAGATGATATCGGCATCGGCCGCGTTCTCGATGGTTACCTGTTTCAGGGTACGGTGCTCGGGATTCATCGTGGTATCCCAGAGCTGCTCGGCATTCATCTCGCCAAGCCCCTTGTACCGCTGCGTATGCACCGCGTTCTCGTTTCCATCGGCGTACTTCTCGATGAATACCCTCCGCTGTTGCTCGTCGTAACAGTACTCCTCTATTTTCCCTTTCTTGCAGAGGTAAAGGGGCGGCGTGGCGATATAAACGTACCCTTTTTCGATAAGGGGACGCATGTAACGGAAGAAAAACGTGAGGATAAGGGTATCGATGTGGCTTCCGTCCACGTCGGCGTCCGTCATCAGGATAATCTTGTGGTAGCGAAGCTTGGCGATATTCAGCTCCTTGGAATCTTCTTCTGTACCAATAGAAACGCCCAGCGCCGTGTAAATGTTCTTAATCTCGTCGCTTTCCAGCACCTTGTGCGGCATTGCTTTCTCCACGTTGAGGATTTTTCCTCGCAGGGGCAGGATGGCTTGGAACATGCGGTCGCGTCCTTGCTTGGCGGTTCCCCCGGCGGAGTCACCCTCCACGAGGAATATCTCGCTTTGAGCCGGGTCCTTGCTGGTACAATCGGCGAGCTTGCCGGGCAGTCCCGCGCCCGAGAGGGGCGATTTGCGCTGCACCATCTCGCGTGCCTTACGGGCGGCTTGACGGGCGGTTGCGGCCAAGATCACCTTCTCCACGATCACCTTCGCCTCCTTGGGGTGCTCTTCGAGGTAGTACCTCAGGGCCTCGCCAGTGGCCTGGTCCACGGCCCCCATCACGTCACTGTTGCCCAACTTGGTTTTGGTTTGCCCCTCGAACTGCGGCTCCGCCACCTTCACCGAGAGCACGGCGGTAATTCCTTCACGGAAGTCGTCGCCGCTGATTTCCACCTTCACCTTCTCCAGCATCTTGGAGTCCTCGGCGTACTTCTTGAGCGTGCGCGACAGTCCCCGGCGGAAACCGGTAAGGTGGGTCCCTCCCTCGATGGTGTTGATGTTGTTCACGTAGGAGAAAATATTCTCGTTATACGTGTCGTTGTAGGTGAGCGCGATCTCGATGGGTATCCCGCTCTTCTCGGTCACGACATGAATAGGGTCTTGTATCAGCGAATCCTTGTTCTTATCGATGTAGCGCACGAACTCTTCGAGGCCTGTTTCGGAATAGAAACGTTCGGTCTTGAAACTGCCATCTTCCTTGGGCGACCGTTTATCGGTGATGGAGAGGGTGATGCCCGCGTTCAGGAACGCCAGCTCGCGCAGGCGGGTAGAGAGGATATCATACCGGTACTCCAGCATGGTGAAGATCGTGTCATCGGGTTTAAACGTGACGATGGTTCCCGTTTTATCGGTTTCGCCCATGATCTGCACGTCGGCATAGGGCCTCCCCTTGGAATATTCCTGCATGTAAACTTTCCCGTTCCGGTGAATCTCCGCCTTCAGGTAAATCGACAACGCGTTCACGCAGGAGACCCCCACGCCGTGAAGTCCACCCGAGACCTTGTAGGTACCCTTATCAAACTTCCCGCCCGCGTGCAGCACGGTAAGCACCACCTCAAGGGCCGATTTTTTCTCCTTCTCGTGGTAGTCCACCGGGATCCCCCGGCCATTATCGCGCACGGTAATGGAGTTATCTTCGTTGATGATGACATCTATTTGATCGCAGTATCCGGCCAACGCCTCATCGATGGAGTTATCCACCACCTCGTACACCAAGTGGTGAAGCCCCTTCTCGCTCACGTCGCCAATATACATGGCGGGGCGTTTACGCACCGCTTCCAAGCCTTCCAGCACTTGGATATTTTGCGCGGAGTAATTCCCGCTGGCCGATTTTTTTTCTTCTTCTGACATTCTATTGTTTATTTAATCTCTCTATAAATTAGCCGGTTAAGGCAATTGAAAGGGTTTGCTTAAAACCGAACAAATATACGAAAAATCCCTCGTTTCACCAACGCTTTTTCGCTTTTTTAGGGGCATTCCAAGAATGCTTTTAACAAAAAAAGCGGGCAACAAACCCGCTTGATATCATAACCTCGTGAAGGCAAAAAGCTTAGGACGCGCCCTGCCATTCCTTTGCAGAAAACCCTTTTGCACCTTGCATCGTTTAATTAAGCGCCGGAATCTAAAATTCATAATCTATCGCCGCCCTGCCGGTCCGCACCTTCGCGATATACTCGGCCACCTTCACATGCTCGGGGTGAATGGCGTAGGCGCGAAGATCGCCCCACGTGTCAAACTCGCTATCGAGCACCACGTCGTGGTTCCCGGACGGCGCGTCGGGATGATTTACCGATACCTCCATCTTACGAATCACGGGAATCACTTCCACGAGCGCCTCGAGCCGCTCTTTTATCCACAGCGCGTTCTCCGCCCTGCTCTTTCCCTCGGCCTCATCGGCCAACTTGAATAGCACCAAGTGTCGTACCATCTTTCTATAAAGTTCACGTTTATCAATCCTGTCCTTCTGCCCTAAAACAGAAAAAGCCGAACCCTCGAGTTCGACTTCTCTATACCATGCATTTTTTCAGAAACCGGAAATCAAGCCAAAGCGTTCACGTGTGCCGCCAATTTCGATTTCAAGTTATTGGCCTTGTTTTGATGTATCACCTTCTTTTTAGCCAATTTATCCAACATTGAGCAAACCTCGGGGTACATCTTTACCGCCTCCTCCTTAGTGGTGGTAGCGCGCAATTTGCGGACCGCGTTGCGCGCGGTACGAGAAACGTACCGGTTGGATATGCGACGAACCTTGATTTGCCTAATTCTTTTTTCTGCTGATTTGTGATTTGCCATTTTCTGTTGACCTGTCTGTTATTTATTACCTGTAGCCCATAGGGGAATCGAACCCCTCTTTCCAGAATGAAAATCTGGCGTCCTAACCGATAGACGAATGGGCCCTGAGCGGGCGTGAACCCTTGTTCTGTTTGCTTGTTAAAGAACTTGATCTCTAAATGCGGGTGCAAATATAGAACGTTTTTTTTAAAGCACAAAACTTTTTTCACACTTTTCAGTAATTTATTTTTCCCAAAAAGACCATCGCCTTAAAAATCAGCTCGAAAAACTTTTTACTCGCGTATAAGTTGGTAATTCCAATTTTTTTTTCTATTTTTGCAACCCGAAAAATGAGCCCTCCTATATATAATACGGATCAGCCCCAACGTTGATCGCCCGGCGGCCGAAAGCGCGGGGAAGCGGGATCATTCAAAGATAAAAGATACTTGCTCACGCGCGGGTATAGATACATATATACGGAGAGGCGAAAGCATAACCGCGGAGTGGCAAAAAAGGCAACGGGGCGGTGAAAGTAAGGCACGCGAGCGGCAATAAAAACAAAATATAAAGATCAATCATATGAAGAGAACATTTCAACCCTCTAATAGAAAGAGAAAGAACAAGCACGGGTTCCGCACCCGCATGGCTACCAAGAACGGAAGAAAGGTGTTGGCCGCGCGCCGCGCTAAAGGCAGGGCAAGATTGTCCGTATCAGACGAACTATCCCGTTAAGCAAGAGCAGAAACAAAGCAAGCTTTGTTTCTGCCAAGCGCGGGAATAGTCTAATTTTTAATGAACTATCCCGTTAAGCAAGGGGCATTGTATTTATAAAGACAGGAACGTGGGGTGCCAAGTTCCTGTTTTTTTTGTATTTTTGCTTTTGTATACGCGTGAGGCAGCCCGGCAATGCACGAGAAGTTTGACGCCGCACCCGGTAACCCATACGTTTAATTTCGCGGGCACGGGGCTTATACATTTATTTAAGCGATTTTTATGAGTAAAAAGAAATCAAAACAACCGGTATTCGGCAACAACATCCTCAAAAACTTGCTGGCCATCATTGTCAGCGGGATCATCCTTGTTGTATTAGCCCTCGTTTTCCTACACGTTTACACCCGCCACGGCCACAACGTGGAGGTTCCCAACCTCGCGGGGCTTCAGGTGGAAGAAGCCAACATCATCTTGAATGCCCGGGGCATCCACGCGGAGATAGTGGATTCAATTTATCGGCCTGATGCCGTGCCCGGCGCCATCATCGACCAGACTCCCAAAGCAAACAACAGGGTCAAGGAGGGGCGCGCAATCTACATCACGGTCTACTCCAAAAGCCCCCAGGAAGTGGCCGTGCCCGGCCTCGTGGACTACTCCACCCGTCAGGCGATGGCCCTGCTAAACTCGCTGGGGTTTAACCAGATCTCCATCGAAGAGGTGCCCGCTGAATATTCCGGACTGGTGCTCGCGGTGGAGTACCGGGGCAGGCAATTGGCACCGGAGGAGAAAGTACCCGCGGGATCACCGCTGCAACTGCTGGTTAGCAGCAGCGCGTTGGCCGATTCGCTCAATATAGACGACGAGTACATCCTCACGCCGGGAGTACCTGCCGACAGGCCCGAAGAGGGACAGATCGACGATTCATTTTTCTAATTTTTTGATTCCGTGATAAAAGAGGATTGGGAGAATAACGATTTTTTTCCGGAAGATGAGGAAGAGTTTCTGCCAACGGAAACCGAAGAGGGACAGAAATTCGAGCACTACCGCTTCGTGGCCGATAAAGGACAAGGCCTGCTGAGGGTCGACAAGTTCTTGTCGGCACGAATAGAGGGGATCTCCCGCAACCGCATCCAGCAAGCTGCCGACGCGGAGTGTATCCTGGTGAACGGGACGGCGGTGAAATCGAACTACAAGGTGAAGCCGATGGACGTGATATCCCTCGTGATGGACCGTCCCCGGCGAGAACTGGAAATCCTTCCCGAAGATATCCCCATTCATATCGTGTACGAGGACAACTCCCTGATGGTGGTCAACAAGCCGGCGGGGATGGTGGTGCATCCTGGGCACGGCAACTACACGGGCACGTTGGTGAATGCCTTGGCGTACTACCTGAACATCGGGAAAACGGCTAAGATGGACGACCCGCGGATGGGGCTGGTGCACCGCATAGACAAAGACACATCGGGGCTCCTGCTCGTGGCCAAAACACCCGATGCCAAAACACACCTCGCGGGACAGTTCTTCCGGAAGGAAACAAAACGCCTCTACACGGCACTCGTCTGGGGCAACGTGACAGACAACGAGGGAATCATTGAAGGGAACATTGGCCGCGATCCCAAAGACCGCATGCTCATGCGTGTCTTCCCGGACGGGGAGCACGGTAAACCGGCCATCACACGCTACAAGGTACTGGAGCGGTTCGGGTACGTCACACTGGTGCAATGCCGGCTCGAGACCGGACGCACGCACCAAATACGGGTGCATATGAAGCACATGGGGCATACGCTCTTTAACGACGAACGATACGGTGGCAACGAGATACTCAGGGGCACCCACTTCGCGAAGTACAAGCAGTTCGTGCATAACTGCTTCGCGCTTTGCCCCCGCCAATGCCTTCATGCCAAAACATTGGGGTTCGTGCACCCCGTGACGGGAGAGGAACTCCACTTTGATAGCGATATCCCGGAGGATATGCAGGCGGTGATAGAGAAATGGAGGGGGTATAGACGATGTGAGGATGTGAGGATGTGACGATGTGAGGATGTGATTAATGTGACGAATGTGCTAATATGCCAATGTGACTAATGTGCTAATGAGATTCTGAGACGTGAAATTCGGGAATTAATATATTGATGATGAAGAAGAACGTGGCAATCGTGTGGGGAGGGTACTCTTCCGAGAGCGTGGTATCCGAGAAAAGCGCGGCCGGTATTTACTCTTTTATCGATAAAGAGAAATACAACCTCTACAAGGTGAAGATAGACCGCGAGGCGTGGGAGGTGGCGTATCATGGCGACCAACTCCCTATCAACAAGAATGATTTCAGCTTCGTGGCCGACGGGGAAACCACCCGGTTCGATTTTGCCTATATTACCATCCACGGTACCCCCGGGGAGGACGGCACCCTGCAGGGCTACTTTGATATGCTGGGCATCCCCTACTCCAATTGCGGGGTCTTGGCATCGGCACTCACCTTCAACAAGTTCATCTGTAACAATTTCCTGAAGAACTTCGGGATAAAGGTTGCCGACTCCATCGTGTTAAGAAGAGACGACACCTACCGCGAAGAGGAGGTTATTTCCAGGCTGGGATTGCCCCTCTTCGTGAAACCCAACCTCGGGGGATCGAGTTTCGCTACCAACAAGGTAAAGGAGCGCTCCGAACTGAACGGTGCTATCCGGGAGGCGTTTCAAGAAGCACCGGAAGTAATCATCGAACAGTTTATCAGGGGCACCGAAGTAACCTGCGGGTGCTTCGAGGCAGGCAACGAGCTGGTTGCCCTTCCCCTTACCGAAGTGGTCACCCATAACGAGTTCTTCGATTACGACGCGAAATATAACGGCCAAGTAGAGGAGATTACTCCCGCGCGAATCCCGGTAGCGACAGCGTTGGCCGTCCAGAAAGAGACCAAGGAGATTTACCGCCTGGTGGGTGCCAAAGGAATTATCCGCGCCGATTATATCTTGCAAGGAGATACCCCTGTCCTCCTGGAAGTGAACACCACTCCCGGGATGACAGCAACCAGCTTTATCCCGCAACAGGTGGAGGCAGCGGGGATGACGATGGCCGACGTGCTATCGGGCATCATCGAGACAGAATACAAGAAAATGAATAAAAAAGAAGAGAAATAACCCCATGACAACCGCGACCGATACAACTGACCGCTTCCATGATATCCGCCCCTTGCTCGACAGCGAGGTGCCGGAAACCATCGAGCGACTGGTCACCAACGAAGGATTCAGGAGAGCCGTCGAGCCCATCATGAAGCCCCTCTCATGGGAGCAATTCAGCGAGCTGATGAAAGGCTGCAACAGCAAGTACGATTTTCAAGCGCGCCTGGTGTACCCACTCATGAAGCAACTGATCGACAAAACCACGGCAGGCCTGTCGGGTTCCGGGTGGGACAATATTGAGGAAGAAAAAAGCTACCTCTTTATTTCTAACCATCGCGATATCGTGCTCGACGCGGCACTCTTTAACATACTCCTCTTCGATAAGGAACTGCAAACCACCGAGATTGCCATTGGGGACAACCTCCTTATCCACCCATGGATCGCGGACCTGGTTCGGCTCAACAAGAGTTTCATCGTGAAGCGAGGCGTTTCTGTACGCCAGATGCTGGAAGTTTCGAAACAGCTCTCCCGTTATATCCACCACACGGTGACACGACGGCAGCAATCCGTCTGGATCGCGCAACGCGAAGGACGCGCCAAGGATTCAGACGACAAAACACAGGAAAGCCTGCTGAAAATGTTCACGTTGTACGACAACGCAAACCCGCTTGAAGCACTGCAACAACTGCGCGTTGTGCCGTTGTCTATCTCGTATGAATATGACCCGTGCGATTACCTCAAGGCCAAGGAATTTCAACTAAAACGAGATCAACCGGATTACAAGAAAACACAGGCCGACGATATCGAAAACATGGCCACCGGCATCACGGGATACAAAGGGCGAGTGTCTTTCCGACTGGGAAAATGCATCAATGACGCGCTCGGGAGCATCCCCCCGGAGACCGGTCGAAACGAGGTACTGAGACATGCCGCCTCGCTAATCGATAACGAGATCTACCGAAACTACACGTTCTTTCCGATCAATTACGTCGCGTACGACCGGATGACCGGTTCACGCGCGTTCGCCCACGAGTATACCGAGGACGACCGCGCCCGCTTTGACGAATACCTGCAACAACAGGTGGATAAAGTGGATCTTCCGGGAAAAGACAACGATTTCCTGCGAAACAAAATTATCGAGATGTATGCCAACACGGTGAAGAATCACTTGGAAGCACGGTTGTAATAATAACAAGAAACAGTTAATGACGGTATTTTCGAGGGAATGAGAAGAGCAACGTTCGTTTTTCTGGTACTATTTTTTCTCGTGCCGGGGTGTGAAAAGGATCCCGGCCGGATGGATGATTACTTGGTGGAATTCGCCACCCTGATAAAAGAGGGAGATGTTTACCATTTCCGGCTCGATAATGGACAAGTACTTATCGCCGGTAAAGTGGAAAACATGGACAGCGATGACGGGCAACGAGTGATACTCAATTATGTTCCCTTGACCGGTGACTCGATAAGGGTCAATTACGCTTCCCCCATCTTCACCGCCTCCATCGAAACGGAGGGCTACCCCGAACGGTATTCAAACGATCCGGTAAAACTCCAAAGCGCGTGGGTGGGCGGTGATTACCTGAACCTGATCATGGAGGTTGAATACCACAGCAAATCCCACAGCCTGGCACTTTTTCGTGATAACAGTTCCGCAAGCATCGACCTTTACATCAGCCATTCCCGGAACGATGATCCCCCGGGATACCCCCAGGTAATGTATTCTTCCTTTCTTATTACCGGATTACGAGAAGGCGGCGCCTCCCCCACCCCTTTCAGGCTCTTTATCAATACGCACACGGGACTTCGAGTACTCGAGTTGGAGTTGAAGTGAAGCATCAACCGGATTTCCCCTAAAATCCTTCATTTTAAGGTACAGACGCTCGGATCGCTCTGATGGGGCTGTTTTAATCGTTGCTCGTGAGCGGTGGAATCGGGTCCTCGTCAATGGTGAAATCGATCGGCAGCAAGCACTTCACGTTCACTTTCTCCCCGCCGTTCTCGCCGGGCACCCACTTTGGCATTATCCCCAGTACACGGATTGCCTCTTTATCGAGCGCGGCATCTAACCCGTCTACCACCTCTATATTGGAGATAGCGCCGTCCGCTCCCACGATAAATGAACAGAGGATACGCCCCTCGATGCCGTTCTGTTTTGCCTCGATGGGGTAACGCATGTTATGCGCGATGAACTTGGCCAGCCCTTCTTCACCATACGTGTACCGTGGCATCTGATCCACGATGGTATAAATTTCGTTACTTTCGATGATATCCAAGTCGGTCTTCGCGTAAACGTTGGTACCCGGCCCTGCCGCTTGGCCTGTGGAGGCAGCCGCGTTCTTGTTCAGCCTGAAATACATGGGCACGTAGGTCTCCGCGCGCACGATCTCCCCGTTATGACGGGCCGGGCGCCACGGCGGCATCGCTTGCAGGATACGCAGCGCCTCGTCGTTCAGTAACGGGTCGGCACGGTGGATGATGTTGAAATTAGAGAGCGTGCCATCTTTTTCCACCACGAAGGTGTAAACCACGAGCCCCTGCTCGTCCCGCTCCCGGGCATCGGCCGGGTAACTCAGCGTGCTTGAAATAAAATTGTGCATCGCCGTGGTTCCTCCCGTGTACATGGGAATAATATCGGGGTTCTCGAAAACGCGGTCGCTACTCGAAATGGGCACCTCCTGTGCCATAATAACCGATTGATTCGTGACGAGGGTCGCGCATATGAACATCGCTGCGAAAATGAAGAGAAATTTACGTGAATTCATCTGACTCTTAAGCTCTGAAACGTGTTACAATTATTCAGTGACAAAGATACAAAAACCCTCACGTACTACCAACGAAAACCGGCCCTCAACCCGAAAAATAACATTTACCGGTTATTCAAGTATCCCGTGTATCCGTTTATTGCTAAATATCTCGACTTTCACTATTTCGTGACCCGCTACCGATTGATAGGCTATCTGATAAATAACTACCGATCGGCAATGCGTCAAGCGAGGTTGACGGTTGCTCTCGCTTACTCGTTATTTTTAGCGTAACGGAAAAGCTCGACGTTCAACCGGTTATTTTTTCGCTGTGTTCAGAAACGAGAGCCAGCTACCCCCGTTGTGGGCCTCAAATCCTTTGCTCTTCAGGAAGCTTGCCGCGTACTCGCTTCGCGCGCCGCTTGCACAGACGACCACCACGGGAACACCTTGTTCGAGCCTCTCGGTTTCCGCCGCCAAGTCATCCAATGGGATATTTATCGAACCGGGAGCTCGTCCCGCCCTGTACTCTTCCTTGGTGCGCACGTCTAACAACAACGCGCCGTTTTGAACTTTTTCCTTTAACTCATCCTTTCCGGACGATTTAAATAAACTGCTTAAAAATCCCATTTCCTTTATTGCTATATTATTATTGGTTCCAAACAAAACCGGGCATGGCTTTGCCAAGATGCACTCCTCGCCGCGCCGGGGTACTTTCAACTCCAAGCAAAACCTATCAGGAAGCCGAGATAGCGGCTTTAAATTGAGGCTGTGTTACTAACAACTCCAAGAAAACCCGCATCAGGCGTGCTCGCCACTTGGCACCGGGTTTGTTTTTATTTCCCCGTCGTCACCGATCGCGGGAAAGAGATCGCATTCATCGCCGATACCGTACTTGTCCTGCAAAACGCACGCGTACGTTTTATACCCTCCCGATAAATTGTAAACCGCTTCATACCCGCGTTGCAAGAGAATACGCGAAGCGGTATAGCCCCGTAACCCCACGGCACAATAAACGTAGATCGTTTTATCGCGGGGAATCTCGGAGAGCCGATCTCGCAACTCGTCCACGGGAATATTAACCGCGTCCTGGATATGACCGGCCTCAAATTCTTCTTTCGTCCGCACGTCAACAATCACGGTACCGGGACCCGCGTTCTCCACCTCGTGCCAGTGCGCGATCTTTACCTGTCCCCGGAGGATATTTTCCGCGATAAAGCCGGCCATGTTCACCGGGTCTTTCGCCGAAGAGAAGGGCGGCGCGTACGCGTGCTCTATCTCCTGCAGGTCGTAAATGGTCCCGCCGTTCCGGATAACCTGCGCCAACAGGTCTACCCGTTTATCGACTCCACCAAAGCCTACTACTTGTGCACCAAGCAACCTGCCGTCCGGGGCAAAATTAACTTTGATGGATAGCGGCAATGCGCCGGGGTAATACCCGGCGTGGGAACCCGCGTGGCTGATGGACGTCATGTATTCAATTCCTTCACGCGCCAGCAATCGTTCAGAAGCACCTGCCGAGGCAACCGTCATCTCGAACAGCTTGGCAATAGAAGTGCCTATCGTCCCTTTATAAACCCGGCTGTTGCCGTGTATGATGTTATCGGCAGCAATCCTCGCCTGTTTGTTCGCGGGGCCCGCGAGCGGGATTAGCGCGGGTTTCCCGGTAACGGGATTCTTCACCTCCACGGCATCGCCCACCGCGTAAATATCCGGGGCGGATGTTTGCATGTACTCGTTCACGAAGATTCCCCCCAAGCGCCCGATCTGCAGTCCGGCTTCCTTTGCAAGCCTGTTCTCGGGCGCGACACCGATGCTCAGGATCACGATATCGGCCGTGATGGCCTTCCCGCTCTCCATCCGCACGGTCACCCGGTTGTCCTCCGGCTCAAACGCGGTGACGGTCTCTTCGAGAAGAAGGCCTATTTCTTTCGCTCGGAGGTACTGATGCGCCATGGCGGCCATGGAGTAGTCAATTGTTCCCATCACTTGGTTGGCCTGTTCGATCACCGATACCGAAAGGCCGGCCTCTTTCAAGTTTTCGGCCATCTCCAACCCGATAAAACCGGCACCCACGATCACGGCCGACGCGTTATTTTTCCTGGCGATCGCGGCTTTTATCCGATCCATGTCCGGCACGTTGCGCAGGGTGAAAATATTCTCCCCCTCTATCCCTTTAATCGCCGGCTTAACCGGTTTCGCGCCCATGGAGAGAATCAGCGTATCGTATTTCTCATCGTAAAGGACACCCGTTCTCAGATTCTTTACCGTAACAGTTTTTTCAACCGGTTTGATAGCGAGGACCTCCGTCCTGACACGCGCATCCACGCGAAAACGGTCCCGGAATCCTTCCGGTGTTTGCAGGAACAACTCTTCCCGGTGCTCGATCGCTCCCCCAATATGATACGGGAGCCCGCAATTGGCATACGACACGTATTTATCTTTCTCGAAAAGAACGATTTCCGCCTCTTCATCTAATCTCCTCAGGCGTGCCGCGGCAGTCGCCCCCCCGGCCACACCGCCGACAATAACAATCTTCATATTTTTAATGTTCATTTACCACTCGATGTAGTTGCTAATAGCAAATTAACGGATAAAATTTTTAATTACTTGTGGCTATGCCCATTTGAGCAAGCAGGGAATCCGCGTTGATTTCGTGCTTAGCCATCTCCTTGACTTTCTTTTTCCCGGCATCGGTCAGGCTAAAAAACATTTGGCGTTTATCGGAAACACCCATCGCGCGCGAAATAAATCCCTTCTCTTCCATGCCTTGGATAATACGCGACACCCTCGAGTTTGAAAGCCCGATAAAGTCACGCAATTCATTTGCCGATTTCGGTTTATTCTCTTTCAGGCAGCAGAGCAAGGCCCCCTCGTTGATAGTGATACCCGTTAGCTTTAGAAACTGCTTTTCATAAGCATACAGGGCCTTGTAAATATCCTTTATCCTACAAATTTCTTCCATTACAAATAGTTGCTACTACAAAATAATTGCGAAGTAAATACTTTTTCCATTAACCTCCAAATAATTCTATTTCACCCTCCATTTCTTTTCGCACTCGAAACAGGTATACGATTTCCGGTACACGGGAAAAATGAATCCTACAATCAGGAAGGGCAGTAGTGTTAACCAGTTGGCCTTTTTCACGCGACTTATATTCTCGGAGTGGCAGAAAGGGCAGGTGTCATTATCTTCAATCTCGCCTTTTGAAAAAACAACCGCCTCCGGCTGCTCTTCCTTCGTGCTTTCAAGAACCTGCAACGCCTTATCGACGTCTTTCACGACCACTTGCAGCTTCACACCTCCCACCGCGTTGGAGTAGAAATTATGAACCTGCACTGTCATTTCATCTTTCAGGAACGTTGGGATTCCTTCAGATTCAAGCCTCCCCTGTATCACGTATGCCTCGTGCGGATAGGTAAATGTCTTTATCGTTACAAGTTGTTCCATATAACTTCATTTAACTGGTTCTCACCAACAAAGTTACTTCGAAAGATAGCAGTCTCCAAGTTTTTTTAAAAAAAATGGCACGATAATCTCATTAATATCAATCGATAATAAATTTTTGCTCGAAAAAACGTATCTTTGCACCCCTAACAAAGATTGTTTTACATGCAGAATATTCGAAATATTGCCATCATCGCCCACGTGGACCATGGCAAAACCACGCTGGTGGACAAGATGCTACTGGCAGGGCATCTTTTCCGTGAGAACCAACAAACCGACGATTTGATTCTCGACAACAACGACTTGGAGCGGGAGCGAGGCATTACTATACTTTCCAAAAACGTATCCATTCAATACAACAGCACCAAGATAAATATTATCGATACGCCCGGGCACGCCGACTTCGGTGGCGAGGTGGAACGGGTGCTTAACATGGCCGACGGCTGCCTGCTGGTAGTGGACGCATTCGAAGGCCCCATGCCGCAAACCCGTTTCGTGTTACAAAAAGCATTGGAGATCGGGCTGAAGCCCATTCTGGTGATCAACAAGGTGGACAAGCCAAACTGTCGCCCCGAAGAGGTACAGGAAAAGGTGTTCGATCTCATGTTCAGCCTCGACGCGACCGAAGAGCAACTCGACTTCCCCACCCTGTACGGCTCGGCCAAACAAGGGTGGATGTCGGACGACTGGAAGAAACCCTCCGACAACATCGTTCCGTTGCTGGACGCGATTGTCAAGTACATCCCCGGACCGGAAGTACTGGAAGGCATCCCCCAAATGCTGATCACCTCGCTCGACTATTCCAATTACGTGGGGCGTATCGCCGTGGGGCGTGTTCATCGCGGTACCATCCGTGCTAACAAGGATTACGCGCTGAGCAAGCGCGACGGGAGCATCAAGAAGATACGGGTAAAGGAGGTCGACCTGTTCGAGGGGTTGGGCCGCACCAAGGTGGAAGAAGTATCCTCCGGCGATATCTGCGCGCTGGTAGGGATCGAAGGGTTTGAAATCGGGGACACCATCACTGACTTGGAAAAACCCGATCCGCTGGACCCGATTGCCATCGACGAACCCACCATGTCGATGCTCTTCACCATCAACAACTCGCCTTTCTTCGGGAAAGACGGCAAGTATGTCACCTCGCGCCATATCCACGACCGGCTGGTACGAGAGCTGGATAAGAATTTGGCGCTACGCGTGGAGAATACTGATAGTGCCGATTCATGGACGGTATTCGGACGAGGAGTACTGCACCTCTCGGTACTGATTGAAACGATGCGCCGCGAGGGGTACGAGTTGCAAGTAGGACAACCGCGGGTAATCATTAAAGAGATAGCCGGTGAACCACACGAGCCGGTAGAACAGCTCACGGTGAACCTTCCCGAGGAGTCGGCCAGCAAGGTCATTGATGTCATCACCCGCCGCAAGGGTGAATTGCTCACCATGGAGAGTAAAGGCGACCGGATGCACATGGAATTCGTGATGCCGTCAAGGGGGATTATCGGCTTGAACAACACCTTGCTCACGCTCACCTCGGGCGAAGCCATCATGGCACACCGCTTCCTGGAGTTCCAACCATGGAAAGGGAACATTGAAAAGAGGCAGAACGGCTCCATCATCGCGGGAGAATCGGGCAACGCCTACGCGTACGCGCTCGACAAGCTACAAGACAGGGGACGGTTCTTCATCGAACCGCAAACGGACGTGTACGAAGGACAGGTGGTAGGCGAGCACAGCAAGGAGGGCGACCTGGTAGTCAACCTTACCAAGTCAAAGAAACTAACCAACGTGCGGGCATCGGGGAGTGACGACAAAGCACAACTGGCACCACCCATCATCTTCAGCCTCGAAGAGGCACTCGAGTACATCAAGGAAGACGAATACGTGGAGGTAACACCCAAGCACACCCGCATCCGCAAGATCTTTCTGGATGAAAACGATCGCAAACGGGCTTCAAAGAAAGGGTGAGAGAACCAATCCCGGCTTTGGTTTAAACAAAAAATCTTGTTGTTTCAAATACCGCCCAGCCCTACTTCCCTTATCAAAGCTTTAATTTCACCGGTAGTAATGCTTGCATGCTCTGATTTGTCATAGATAAAAAGCAAGTTGATTTCGGTTTCTTCTACATTCACTAAAACAGTAACAGTTATCACTCTCGCACCGCCGCTCTTTCCACGCCCTTTACTGCCAATGGACATACGTACTTTGCGGATACCACTGCCGAGATTAGCACCGATTGTGGGATTATTCAACAATTCCTCCTGTAGTATCTGCAAATCTCCTTTTAAAGAAAGATATTTTTTGCTCAGCCGCTTGACCTCTTTTTTAAAAGGGGGAGTAACAATAATACTATAATTCATCGATCAATTCTTGCAAGTGCATACCTTTCCTCCCAGTACGACGGCGTTCTTTGAGATCCAGCAAGCCTTCGCGAATACCTGCCAAAATTTCCTCTTTGCTGATTGTCTCTTCTTCAACCACTACTGGTTTTTCAAAAGATTGTCCGGCCGTTTTAAATAATGACTTCACGGCTTTCTGCAGTACTTCCGGATTGTCGATGCTCATCAAAGCACCAATGCCGGCCAGCTTAAGCGCGTTGACATCAACATAAGCAGCGTGCGGTTCAGACACGTTAGAAGTGTTTTTTTTGCTCTCTTGTTTATATTTCTTCGTTCCCATGCTTCCTGTCTGTTAATTGGTTAAGAGGATAAAGATAGGCTATTTCTATGGAAGGAACAAACCAATCGGCAAGCCTTCGCGAATACCTGCCAACTTGAAAGCGCTCACATCTATGCTACAGATGGCGAGAGGTTCGGTTACTTTATCAGCGCGATGAACTCTTCCCGGGTTTTCTGTTGCTGAAAGACGCCGGTGAAGTCGGAGGTGGTGGTAATGGAGTTTTGCTTCTCCACGCCGCGCATCTGCATGCACATGTGTTGTGCTTCGATGACGACCATTACACCCATGGGGTTTAAGGTTTTTTGAATGCACTCCTTGATCTGGGTGGTGAGGCGCTCCTGCACCTGCAACCGCCGCGCGTACACTTCTACTACCCGGGCAATCTTGCTCAGACCAGTGATGTACCCGTCGGGGATATAGGCCACGTGTGCTTTACCGAAGAAAGGAAGCATATGGTGCTCGCACAACGAAAAAAGATCGATGTCTTTCACGATCACCATCTGGCGGTAGTTCTCTTTAAACAGTGCGGAGCGAAGCATCGCTTCGGGGTCTTGCCAGTATCCCTTCGTGAGGTTCTGCATCGCCTTGGCTACTCGCTCGGGGGTTTTCAACAAGCCTTCGCGGCTCGCGTTCTCGCCCAAGAGCGACAAGATATCTCTCGTGTGATCGGCAATAACCGACCGGTTTCTTTCTAATTCTTCAGATGACATTTACTCTTCCGTCTGGTTAATGGGTATTTTTACTTCGTCCACCACGATGTACATCTCTTTCCCGAACGAGGGGAAAGCGTTACGCAGGTCTTGCATCGCCTCTTCCGCGGCCTCCCGGGTGGCGAAATTACCTACGCGAAGACGCCAGAAAGGTGATTCGAACAGCACCACCGTTTCGAGGTCGGGAAAGGATGCCTTGATCTGTCCTTGTTTCCGGTGCGCTTCATCTTTGGAGGTGCGTTGGTTATTTCCCGAGAAAGCCTGCACTTTATATCCCCGCATGCGGTAGAATTGCGTGGCCCCGTCGGCCGACGTGTAGACTGTCCTGGGGGGCGCCATCGGGCGGCCCAGCACGTGTTGGATGCTCTCGTCCTCGTAGACTGCAACTCGACCCCCTCCCGAAGTGGTGGAGTTTAGCTCTTTAAGGATCTCGTTCTTTTGCGTGGACTGCGCGTACACGCCGCCTATCGACAGCATCAATGACAAAAGGACGATCGGATAATAGCTCATGCAGTAATTAATAATGAAAAATTAATAATGAAAAATGCACATTGGCACATTGGCACATTGGCACATTGGCACATTGGCACATTGGCACATTGGCATATTGGCATATTGGCATATTGGCATATTGGCACATTGGCATATTGGCACATTAATTTCGCAAAGGTAAAG